>JASLEM010000467.1 GCA_030151165.1 Burkholderiaceae bacterium | reverse complement strand
GAGCCTTCGTCCGCGTATTGCACGAGTTCCTTGAAGAACGGCGGCGCGAGCGCGTCGAGATACACCTTCGCCTCGCGAATGACGTGCCGCGCGACGAATTCCGGCGTGTCCTCGAACATGTGGATGAAGCCGTGCAGTTCGCGCAGGATGTCGTTGGGAATCTCGCGTGAAGTCTTGGTCTCGCCGTACAGGTAGATCGGGATCTCGGGGTTCTTCGCCCGGATCTCCTGGATGAACTTGCGCAGGCTCAGCACCGCCGGATCGAGCTCGGGGCCCGGCGTGAACTCCTCGTCGTCGATCGACAGGATGAACGCCGACGCCCGGCTCTGCTGCTGCGCGAACTGCGAGAGGTCGCCGTAGCTGGTCACGCCCAGCACTTCGATGCCCTCCTTCTCGATCGCGGCCGCGAGCGCGCGGATGCCGAGCCCCGAGGTGTTCTCGGAGCGGAAGTCCTCGTCGATGATGACGATGGGAAAACGGAAGCGAAGCATGGCACGGGGCCCGCTCGGAGTGCGGGCATGGCGGGGGTGAAAACCGGGTGGGGAAACGTCGCCGAAGCGACGAAGGGCGAAGTGTAGGGCCGAAGTCTTGCAGGCCGATGTCGAAGGGGCGTGACACGCCTCACGATCGCCGGCCGGTGCGCCGGATATGCAACAACGGCGACCTCCGCAGGCGGCGCGAGACGCGCGACCGGGCATGGCCCGCGGGCGAAATCCAAGGCGAGCCCGCGATCCTGCGATCCTGCGATGGGGGGCGATGCCGGCAACGACGAGCTCCCCCTGGCCGCTCCCTCGGCCTGATTATTCAAACCGATGAATTAAGTTGTAGTCGCATCGATATTTATTCATCACGATGATCAGTCTATCGTTCACTCACCCCATCAACTCACGGAGTGAACGACATGACCGAACAACTCGCAGGCAAGATCGCCATCGTCACCGGCGGCACCACCGGCATCGGCCTGGCCGCCGCCAAGGCCTTCGCGCGCGAAGGCGCGACGGTGTTCATCACCGGCCGCCGCCAGGCGGAACTCGACGCCGCCGTCGCCGCCGTCGGCTCGCAGGCCACCGGCGTGCGCGCCGACTCGACGTCGATGGCCGACCTCGACGCCCTCTACGACCTCGTGCGCGAACGCCACGGCCGCGTCGACGTGCTGTTCGCCAACGCCGGCGGCGGCTCGATGGTGCCGCTGGGCCAGATCACCGAGGCGCACTTCGACGACACCTTCGACCGCAACGTCAAGGGCGTGCTCTTCACGGTGCAGAAGGCGCTGCCGCTGCTCTCGCGCGGCGCGTCGGTGATCCTCATGGGCTCCACCACCAGCATCGAGGGCACGGCCAACTTCAGCGTCTACAGCGCCAGCAAGGCCGCCGTGCGCAACTTCGCGCGCAGCTGGATCCTCGACCTGAAGGATCGCGGCATCCGCGTCAACACGCTCGCGCCCGGCGCCACCGAGACCCCGGGGCTGGTCGACCTGGCCGGCCCGGACAAGGCGCAGCAGCAGGGCCTCCTCGACTACCTGGCGTCGCGCATCCCGCTCGGCCGCGTCGGCCGCCCCGACGAAGTCGCCAACGCCGCGGTGTTCCTCGCCTCGGACGCGGCGAGCTTCGTCAACGGCATCGAGCTGTTCGTGGACGGCGGGCAGGCGCAGGTCTGACGCGGGGCACGGCACCCGCGCGGATCGACCGCCCGCGATCGCATCGGGACGGGCAAGGTCTATTCCCAATGGCAGGCCACCGTTCGACGCCCAGCGGCGAGACTCCGGCGACGACTCAACGCGACGCCCGTCGCATCACCGGGAGATTCGAGATGGACTTGCAACTCGACGGCAAGCTGGCGCTTGTCAGCGGCAGCACCGCCGGCATCGGCTACGCGATCGCGCGCACGCTCGCGCAGGAAGGCGCGCGCGTCATCGTCAACGGCCGCACGAAAGCCAGCGTCGACGAGACGGTGGAGCGGATCCGTGCCGACACCGGCGGCCACGCGGAAGCCGAGCACGGCGACCTGAGCGTGGCCAGCGTCGCGGAGGACGTGATCCGGCGTCGCCCCGGGATCGAGATCCTGGTCAACAGCCTCGGCATCTTCGAGCCCAAGCCGTTCGAGGACATCCCCGACGCGGACTGGCTGCGCTTCTTCGACGTCAACGTGCTGAGCGGCGTGCGCCTGGCGCGGCTGGTGCTGCCGTCGATGAAGAAGGCGAACTGGGGGCGGATCATCTTCATCTCGAGCGAGAGCGCGATCCAGATCCCGACCGAGATGGTGCACTACGGCGTGACGAAGACCGCGCAGCTGGCCGTCTCGCGCGGCCTCGCGGAGTCTGTCGCCGGCACCGGCATCACGGTCAACAGCGTGCTGCCGGGGCCGACCAAGTCGCGTGGCGTGACCGACTTCGTCGACGACATGGCGCGTGCGAAGGGCCAGGGCTTCGAGCAGGTCGAGGCGGAGTTCTTCGAACACGTGCGGCCGACCTCGCTCATCAAGCGCTTCGCGACGCCGCAGGAGACGGCGTCGCTGGTCGCCTACGTCGCGAGCCCGCTCGCCTCCGCGACGACGGGCGCGGCGCTGCGGGTCGACGGCGGCGTCGTCAAGAGCGCGTTCTGACCCGGCGGCAGCATCGGCCGCGTCCTGCGCGTCCTGCGCGGCCGCGCGGTGCGTTCACAAGGTCTCGATCACCGCGTGCGCGGCGCGCCAGTCGCCGGTGCCGAACCCTTCGGTGAAGCGCGCGAGCACCGGCTCGAGCACCGCCCGCGCGTCGCCCGCCCGGCCACCCGCCTGCCAGTGGCGCGCGAGGCTGGTCGCGGCGCGCAGCTCCCACGACGCCGCGTCCTGCGCACGGGCGAGCGCGAGCGCGCGTCGCAGGAAATCCTCGCCCCGTACGACGCCGTCGACGGTGCCCGCGCGCAACGCCCGTTCGCCCTGCAGCCGCAAGGCCTCCGGCGCGCACCAGCCGACCATGCCGTCGTCGACGCGGCGGATGCAGCGCGGCGTCAGCCAGCGGTCGTCGAGCGTCGCCAGGTGATCGGCGAGCACCGGTTCGGGCTCCTCGAACCAGCTCGCGTCGGCGCCGGCGGGCACCTGGCCACCGGCGCGCAGCGCCACCATCGCGCGCAGGCCGCGGCTCCAGCGCAGCCAGTGGGAGAAGCCCAGCAGCTTCTCGAGGTCGACCAGCTGGTGCGCCAGCGCGCGCGCCGGCTCGTCGAGGCCGCTCCACATCGCGATGACGAGCGCGGCCATCACGATGACCTGGCATTGCGCGAGCGGCGAATCGCTGAGCGCCTGCTGCATGGCCTCGCGGGCCATCGCCGCGGCGCTGTCGGGGCAGCCCTGCATCCAGAGCGCGCGCGCGAGCATCAGGCGCATCGAGACGCGCAGCTCGATCGGCGACGGGTTGTAGCTCAGCGGGATCGTGCGCCACGCGTCGGCGAGCACGCGGCGCGCCTTGGCGGCGGCGGGCACGTGCTGGCCGCCGAAGTGCAGCGTCTGCGCCTGGATGCGGCCGGCCACGAGGTGCGCGACGGGATCGCCGATCGTCGTGGCGAGCTGCTCCATGCGGTCGGCCCACGCCGCGCCGTCGCGGAAGTCGCCGCGGTACACCGCCATCGCCCACATGCCGTTGAACCCGGAGAAGCGCTGCGCCAGTTCGTCCGCCACCGTCAGCGTCGTGGAGGCGGCCGCGAGCGTCGACGCCAGGGCGGCGCCGTCGCCGGTGCCCATGCAGGCGATGAGGAAGGTCAGCCGCCGGCGTGGTGCGTCGAGATCGACGCCGCGGCGGGACGCGAGCTCGTCGCCATGCGTCGCGATCGCGTCGATCGCGCGCTTGACGCGATCCGTGAACTCGTCGACCAGCAGCATCTGGCGGCCGATCGCGAAGCCGGAGATCGTCAGCTCGACGCCGAGCGCGACGTCGCCGTTGGGCGTGAACGCCCAGTCGAGGGCGGCGCGGATGTCGTCGATCAACGGCGAGTACCGCGCCATCCACTGTTCACGCGTCATCCGGTTCCACGCGCTCTCGGCCTGCGTCAGCACGCCGCCGAGCCAGTGCGCATGGCGCCGGCTGACGGCGTCGCGCTCGCCGGCCTCGTCCAGCTTCGCGCCGGCGTAGGCGCGCGTGGTGTCCAGCAGGCGGCGGCGATCGGGGTCGCCGCCGCGCGCGGAGGCGACGAGCGACTTGGCGAGCAGGTCGAGCAGCGCGTCCTGGACGTCGGCGGCCGACACGGCGGCGTCGGCGACGACCTCCACGGCCAGCGCCGTGGTGAAGCCATTGCGGAACACCGACAGCCGGCGCAGCACCTGCTGTTCGACGGGCGACAGCAGCCGGTAGCTCCAGTCCAGCAAGGCGGCCAGCGTGCTGTGGCGCGCCGGCGCGCTGCGGCGGCGCACGGGCAGGTGCAGCAGCAGGCTCTCGAGCTGGTTCGCCAGCGCGGCCAGCCCCAGCGTGTCGACGCGCGCCGCGACGATCTCGATGGCCAGCGGGATGCCGTCCAGGCGCGTGCACAGCGAGACGAGCAGCGGCACGTCGGCGTCGTCCAGCGTGAACGCCGAATCCGCGGCGGTGGCGCGCTCGACGAACAGCCGCAGCGCGGGAAACGCCGACGCCTGCGTGGCGGAGGCCGCCTCGCCCGGCTGCGGCAGGCGCATCGGCGCGAGCCGGTACAGCCATTCGCCGCGCGCGCGCAGCGGCTCGCGGCTGGTGGCGAGCACGGCGACCGACGAGCCGGCGCCGCCGAGCGCCTCGGCGACGCCGGCGGCCGCGTCGATCACGTGCTCGCAGCTGTCCAGGACGACCAGCGCGCGGCGCCCGAGCGCCCACTGCTGCAGCACGGCCAGCGCGTCGGCGTCGCCCACGAGGCAACCCACCGCCGACGCGACGCGCGGCGCGAGCAGCTCCAGATCGACGACGGGCGCGAGGTCGACCACGTACACGCCGTCCGGGTAGTCGGCGGCGGCCTCGTGCACGGCGGCCATCGCCACCGTCGTCTTGCCCATGCCGCCGGCGGCGAGGATCGTGACGAACCGGTGCGCACGCAGGTGCGAGACGACGCGCGCGATCGCGTCGTCGCGGCCGACGATGTCCAGGCGGCGGGCCGGCAACGCGGGCACCGGCGTCTTCGCCCGGCTGGCGTCGACGAGCGCGAAGCGCGGCTCCGCGTCCTCCGGATACCAGGCCACGTACCAAGCGCTCGAGTGCGGGCCGAGCGCGTTGTTGATATCGCCCACGAGCTCGCACAGGCGGTCGACGTCGACCTCCGGCTCGCAGGACACCAGCGGCCAGAGCTGCGCGACGGTGGCGCCCGCGGGGGCCGTCGCGATGGCGGCCAGGAGCGCGAGCGCCGTCGCGTCCACGGCGACGGCCTGCGTGCCGAAACGCAGCGCGAGCGGCGCCCCCGTCAGCACGAACGGCCCGAAGGCGAGGTTCTCGATCACGCTCATGACGCGGCAGGTGGATTGCGAATCGCCGAGGCGTGTCCCGGCGTGAAGTGGACGGGCCCGCGAGGCCGGTCGCCGGGCGGCGGATCTCGTGGATCGCCGCGGCGGCCTCGTCGGTGGACACGTCATGGTCGCATCGACGGCGCCGGCAAGGCGTGAATTTGCGTGAATCCGGCGGCCGCCGGGGTGTCGCGCGGGCACGCAACGCGTATCGTGGCCGCAGCGCGCGGCGTTCCCGTCCTCGCCCGTCCAACCGGAAGAACATGCTCCCTGTCCCCGACCTGTCCGAACGCATGGACCGCCTGCCGGTCACGCGGCTCCACGCCCTGGCGATGCTGATCTGCGCGATCGGCATGACACTCGATACCCTCGAGATGGCCTTCGGCGGCGTGCTGGGCGCCGTGTTCTCGGCGCAGCCCGTGCCCGTGCCGGCGGGCGAGCTGGGCCTGCTGCTGGCCGCCGTCTTCCTCGGCGCGGTGCTGGGCGCGCCGCTGCTGGGCTGGCTGGCCGACCGGCACGGCCGGCGCAGCGCGCTCGTGGGCCTGATGCTGTGGATCGCCGTCGCCTCGCTCGGCGCGGCGACGTCGCACGGCGTGGGCGCGCTCACGCTGTGCCGCTTCCTCGCCGGCCTCGCGCTCGGCGGCTACCCGCCCATCGTCATCGCCTACCTCACCGACCTGCTGCCGCCGCAGCGGCGCGGCACGCTGATCTTCCTCAGCCTCACGGTGTCGTTGCTCGGCCCGCCCGCTGCCATCTTCCTCGTGCGCGGGCTCGCGCCGCTGCAGCCGCTCGGGCTCGAAGGCTGGCGCTGGGGCTTCCTGATCGGCAGCGCGGGCGCGCTGCTGTCCGCCCTCTCCTTCCTCGCCTTGCCGGAGTCGCCGCGCTGGCTCCACGCCCGCGGACGCGGGGCGCGGGCCGAGGCCGGCTGCCGCGCCTTCGAGCGTTCGCGCACGCTGTTCACGATGCCCGCCGCGCACCCGACGGCCGCGGCTCCGAAGCGCCTGCCGGCCCTCGCGCGTACCGCGCCCGCCGAACGACGCTGGCTGTCGATCGCCGGCCTGTTCTCGCTGAGCCCGTGGGCGACGATCGCGTTCCCGCTGCTCACCGGCGCGGTGCTGACGCAGCGCGGCTTCAAGCTGGACACCGCGCTGCTGATCTTCGGGCTGTCGTCGATGGGCCCGCTGCTCGGCACGCTGCTCGCGTCGACCGTGATGGACCGCATCGACCGCCGTGTCGCGATGGCGGCCTGCACGCTGGCGATGCTGGCCTGCGGCGCCGCGTTCAACTTCAGCACCGGCACGGCCTCGCTGATCGTCGCGATGGCGCTGTTCAACCTGGCCGTCTCGCTCTACGTGCCGCTGCTGACCGTCTACAGCGCCGAGCTGTTCCCCACCGGCCAGCGGGCGTCGGCCACCGCCGGCGCCTGGGCGCTGAACCGCCTGGGCGGCGCGCTCGGGCCGTTGCTGCTGGTGCCGACGCTGCGCGGCGCCGGGCCGGCGACGATGTTCGCGGTCGTCGCGGCGAGCCTGGTGGCGACGCTCGCGGTGCTGGCGGCGTCCCCGCGCGGGCGCGAGCGCCAGGCCGTCAGCTGACGTCGCCCGCGGCGCGCGCGTCCGCCAGCAAGGCCTCGG
>JASLEM010000454.1 GCA_030151165.1 Burkholderiaceae bacterium | reverse complement strand
GAGGTCGCGCTGTGGGAATCGATGCTGGCCTGCATGAAGCTCGGCGCGGTGATCGTGCCGACGACGACGCTCGTCGCCACCGACGACCTCGCCGACCGCTTCGACCGCGGCGCCGTCAAGCACGTGATCGCGACGATCTCGTCGTGCGCCAAGTTCGACGTCTTCCCCGGCGCCTACACGCGCGTCGCGGTGCCGGACGGCAAGGGCGCGGCGCTGCCCGCGGGCTGGACGAGCTACGACGACTCGCGCGCCGCGCCCGAGGCCTTCACGCCCGACGCGCCGACGCAGGCCGACGACCCGCTGTTCCTCTACTTCACGAGCGGCACCACCTCGAGGCCCAAGCTCGTGCTGCACAGCCACCAGAGCTACCCCGTGGGGCATCTGTCGACGATGTACTGGATCGGCCTGAAGCCGGGCGACGTGCACTGGAACATCAGCTCGCCCGGCTGGGCCAAGCACGCGTGGAGCTGCTTCTTCGCGCCGTGGAACGCGGGCGCGACGATCTTCATCTACAACTACGCGCGCTTCAACGCGCCCGCCGCGCTGGACGTGCTGGTGAAGAACAAGGTCACCTCGCTGTGCGCGCCGCCCACCGTCTGGCGCATGTTGATGCAGCAGGATCTGGCGAAGTACAAGACCTCGCTGCGCGAGCTGGTCGGCGCCGGCGAGCCGCTGAACCCGGAGGTCATCGACATCGTGCGGCGCGCATGGAACATCACGATCCGCGACGGCTTCGGCCAGACCGAGACCACCGCGCAGATCGGCAACCCGCCCGGCCAACTGCTCAAGCCCGGCTCGATGGGCCGGCCGCTGCCCGGCTACCAGGTCGCGCTGCTCGACGTCGACGGCCAGCCGCAGGCCGAAGGCGAGATCTGCCTGAGCCTCTCGCCGCGGCCGGTCGCGCTGATGAAGGGCTACCAGGACGACGACGAGAAGACCTCCGACGCGATGCGCGACGGCCACTACCACACGGGCGACGTCGCCGCGCGCGACGCCGACGGCTACATCACCTACGTCGGCCGCGCGGACGACGTGTTCAAGGCGTCCGACTACCGCATCAGCCCGTTCGAGCTGGAGAGCGTGCTGATCGAGCACGAGGCCGTCGCCGAGGCCGCGGTCGTGCCGTCGCCCGATCCGATCCGCCTGGCCGTCCCCAAGGCCATCCTCGTGCTGCGCGCCGGCTTCTCGCCGAGCCCCGAGCTCGCGCAGTCCATCCTCGCGTTCGCGCGGTCGCGCCTCGCGTCGTACAAGCGCATCCGCATCATCGAGTTCGGCGAGCTGCCCAAGACGCTGTCGGGCAAGATCCGGCGCGTGGAGCTGCGCGTGCGCGAGAAGAACCGCACCGCGGCGGACGTGTGGCCGATGGAGTTCCGCGAGCCGGAGAAGACGGCGGACTGACCCGCGGCGAGCGGCGGCGCGGCCGCCGGCGTCACGACGCCGCCGGCAGCAGCGACACCACGAACTCGATGAACGCGCGCGTCTTCGCCGGCAGGTGCCGCCGCGACGGGTGCAGCGCGTAGAGCGGGAAGCGCTCGTCGGGCCAGTCGGGGAAGACGTTGACGAGGCGGCCGTCGGCGAGCAGCGCGCCGACGCCCAGGTCCATCACCTGCGCCAGCCCGAAGCCGGCGAGGCAGGCGCTGTAGAGCGTGCCCGCGTCGTTGACGGTGAGCGGGCCGGCGGTCTCGAACGCGAGCCGGCGGCGCTTCTGGTGGAACTCCCACGGGAACGCGCGGCCGGTCTCGGGGTCGCGGAACTGGATGCAGGTGTGCGCGCCGTCCTGCAGCTCGCGCGGATCCTTCGGGTGGCCGTGGCGCCGCAGGTAGGCCGGCGCGGCGACCGTGAGCATGCGCGAGTCGAGCAGCTTGCGCGCGACCAGCGTCGACGGCCGCGGGTGGCCGAAGCGCACGGCGAGGTCGAAGCCGTCGGCGATGAGGTCGCCCAGCTGGTCGCGCGTGATGAGCTCGAGGCGCAGCTGCGGATGGGCCTCGAGGAACTCGCCGAGCTTGGGGCCGAGGACCAGGCTCGAGAAGTACGGGTCGACGTTGACGCGCAGGCGGCCGCGGATCGCCGTCGTGCCCTGCGCCGCCGAGGCCGCCGCCTCCTCGAGTCCGGCCAGCAGCGGCATCACCTGCTCGTAGAAGCGCCGGCCCTCGTCGGTGAGGCTCACCGAGCGCGTCGTGCGCTCCAGCAGGCGGATGCCCAGCCGCGCCTCGAGCCGCGCGATCGAGCGGCTGACGCCGGACTGCGACATGTCGAGGATCTCGCTGGCCGCGGCGAAGGTGCCGCTGTCGACGATCGCCGACAGCACGCTGATCCCGTTCACGATGCGTTCGTCGAAGC
Source organism: Burkholderiaceae bacterium (assembly GCA_030151165.1). The sequence goes on along the minus strand of JASLEM010000454.1, from coordinate 88,784 downwards.
TGGGCATGCATGCGTCCGTGTCAACAATGAAGTGACAGCGATGCTATCGCGTTATGGGTCTGCGGCTTCCAGAATTCGCGCCATCGGCACTCTCGCCGTTGTTCATCGGACGAATCGGAGAAACCAATCATGTTTGCAATCACGGGCATCACGGGGCAGGTCGGCGGGCATCTCGCGCAGGCGTTGCTGGCGTCGGGACAGCCGGTGCGCGCGGTGGTGCGCGACGCCGCGAAGGCGGCGCCCTTCGCGGCGCAGGGCTGCGAGATCGCGCTGGCCGACGTCAACGACGCCGCCGCGCTCACTACCGCATTCACCGGCGCGGACGGCGTCTTCGTGCTGCTGCCGCCCACCTTCGACCCGAGCCCCGACTTCCGCGAGGCGCGCCGCGCCATCGCCGCGCTGCGCGAGGCGCTCGCGGCCGCGCGGCCGGCCAAGGTCGTGTGCCTGTCGACCATCGGCGCGCAGGCCACGCAGCCCAACCTGCTCAACCAGCTCGGGCTGCTGGAGCAGGCGCTCGGCACGCTCGAGATGCCGGTCGCGTTCCTGCGCGCGGCGTGGTTCGTCGAGAACAGCGCGTGGGACATCGAGCCCGCGCGCGCGACCGGCGCGATGCCCAGCTACCTGCAGCCGACCGACCGGAAGGTGCCGATGGTCGCGACCGCCGACATCGGCCGCCTCGCCGCCGAGATGCTGCAGCAGCGCTGGCAGGGCCGTCGCGTGGTCGAGCTCGAGGGCCCGGAGCGGGTGTCGCCGGACGAGATCGCGGGCCATCTCTCGACACTGCTCGGCCGCACCGTCGTGGCCGAGCCGGTGCCGCGCGTGACGTGGGAAGCGGGCTTTCGCGCCCAGGGCATGAGCAACCCGACGCCGCGCATGCGGATGCTCGACGGCTTCAACGAAGGCTGGATCGAGTTCGAAGGCGCCGAGCGGGGCAGCCTCAAGGGCCGCACGACCTTCCAGTCGGTCTTGCAAGGGCTCGTCGCGCGCGGGCGGTGAGCGAGGTGTCGTCTCGCTGGACGACGTCGTGATCGCACGGTTCGACGGGCGCCGCCCCGACGACCGCACACGTCCGGACACCGATTTCAGCGACGGCACAGCGCGCTGAAAGCTTGCGCGTCGCGGGCGCGTTTCATGCCGTGTCGCCGTCGACCCCGTTTCGCATTGCGCATTCAAAGGAGACACACCATGCGCCCCACGCTTCGCCTCGTCGCACTCGCCGCCGCGAGCTCCCTCGTTCTTTCCGGTTGCGGCGACGGCTGGCGCGATGACGGTGGCGACGACGGCGGGGACGGCGGTGGCTCGTCCACGCCGACGAGCTACGTCGGCACGACCGGCGTGTTCGTCGCGTACGCCAACCCGATCCGCCAGACCTTCGACTCCGCGCCGATCGGCAGCTACGCCGGCGAGCGCGAGATCCAGCGTGGCACGGTCGACTTCACGACCGGCACCGACCTCGGCCAGCCCGCCGGCGTCGAGATCTACAAGGGCAGCGACGGCCATCTCTACGAGCTCGACCTCACCGCCTTCGACGGCCCGCAGCCCCAGCAGGTCTCCAACGAGACGCAGGCGACCGTCGACGACGCCTGCTCGCTGTCCGGCACGCAGGCGGCCGGCGAGAGCTACGCGTACGCCGGCGTCTACTTCGCGCCCGACCTGCAGAACCCGGTGAACTCGACGTACTTCTACCGCGTGCCGACCAGCGGCGCCTGCGGCTCGGGCAGCGACACGGTGCGCATGGTGCGCACGGGCATGACGGCCAGCAGCGCCCCGATCGCCGTCTCGGGCATGCCGGTCGAGACGGTGTACTCGTCGCTCAAGGGCATCACCGGCTTCGTGGTGACGAGCGGCAACCAGCTGCTGCTGGTCGACGCCAACTTCCAGAACCCGGTCGTGCTCGGCACGTTCGCGTCCACGATCGGCGTAGCGGCGCCGCTGCCGATCGGGCTCGCGACCGGCGAGCCGACGGGGCGGCTGTTCGTCGTCGACGGCAACATCGTCTACGTCGACTACACCGCGCACACGGTCTCGCTGCCGCTGTACACGATCCCGAACTGGTCGAGCACGCGCGCGGCCGCGCTGTTCGCCGCGTCGCCGACGACGCTCTACGTGTCGTCCAACACCGCGGCGACGTCGACGACGCCCGCATCGACCAGCGTCTGGGCGATCGCCGCCGACGGCAGCGCGGCCGCGCAGGCGGTCGACACCGAGCCCGGCAGCATCGAGACGCTGGTCTTCCCGGTCGGCGGCGCCAGCGTGCTGTGGGGCGTGTCGAACGCCGGCAGCTACACGATCCGCGCGCTGCCCGACGCCGGCGGCGCCGCGACGACGCTCGCGACGAGCCCGGTCAACGACGGCACGTTCATCGCCAACGCCGACGCGGTCTACTACACCACCTGGGCCGGCGCCTCGAACTCGGGCACGCAGGTCGTGACGCGCAGCGCGACCAGCACGGGCATCGTCGGCATGGACGGCGGCGTGCTCCAGGCGCCGCTCGCGAGCTCCACCTTCGTCGACGGCGGCGAGCTCGCACCCTGGCCCGACGCGACCACCAACGCGACGGCGTACGAGACGATCCTGCAGGTGCAGGGCCTGTCGACCGTCAGCGTGACCAACACGACGACCGGCATCACCACCACGTCGGACGCGGTGAGCGGCGGCACGGTGGTCGCGATCGACGCGTCGACGCACCAGCCTGTCGTGACGCTCGGCACCGTGCCGCACGGCAACGCGGTCTCGCTGGGCGGCAGCTTCCGCGACACCGCGCACAACGGCTTCCTCGAGGCCACCAACGCGCTGTCGACCGGCAACCCGGCCACGCGCGGGCTCTACGTGCTGAACGCGCGCCAGGCGAACTCGTTCACGTCGGTCGCGGGCAACCTGTGACCGGCGTGCGCGCCGGCTTCAGACGGCCTCGATGATCGCCATGATGTTGCCTTCCGAGTCCTTGAACCAGGCGGCCTTCGCGCCGCCGGCGGTCACCGCGCCGGCGGGGCTGTGCGCGCCCGGAATGCCGTAGTCCTCGAAGACGACGCCGCGTGCCTTCAGTTCGATGATCTCGCGGTCGACGTCGTCGACCTGCCAGAACGCCTGGCTCGCGAGCGAGGTGCCGGCGTTGGGCGTGGGATACATGAAACACGAGGTGCCGCCGGCGGACTCGTAGACCACGCCGCCGGCGATCTCCTCCTTGGGCGTGAAGCCGAGCGTCTCCTCGTAGAAGCGGCGCGCCCGCGCGAGATCCTTGGCGGGGATGTAGGCGATCATCGGGAACTTCTGCAGCATGGCGGTCTCCTGTCCAGGGGACGCTGAATGCGGCAAATCCGCGGCCCGGTGCCCGGCGGCGAGACGCGGGTGCGGCGCGTTCAGCGACCTGTCGCCGAGGCGCCCCCGCTGGCGACCACCGCGGCGAAGGTCCGGTCCATCGCGACCGACCGGCTGCCCAGCCACGGGAAGTGGCCGTAGCGCAGCGCGAGCTGGCGGTCGGCGACCTCCGGCGCGGCGCCGCGCGACAGCAGGTACAGCGCCGAGACCAGCCCCGTGCGATCCGAGCCGCCGTTGCAATGGATCAGCAGCGGCTTGGGCGCGGTCTCCAGCGCCGTGCGCACCGCAGCGAGTTGCTGCGGCGTCAGCTCGCTGCGCGCCGACAGCGCGATGTCGATGTGCGGCACGCCGGCGGCGCGGGTCGCGGCCAGCTCGTCGTCGTACCAGGCCTGGCCCGCGTTCGGGCCGCGCAGGTTGAGCACGGCGCGCAGGTGCTGCGTGGCGATGGCCTCGCGCAGGTGCGGGCCGCTCATCTGCGCGGAGCGGTAGACCACGCCCGGATCGACCGCGTGGAAGTTGTCGTCGTGCCAGATCGCCAGGTAGACGACGCCCGCCACCACGACGGCGGTGCCGGCGAGCGAGGCGATGCCGACGACGAGGCGGCGCGGCCACGACCACGAAGAAGCGCGCATGGGCGGCTCGCTCAGCGCTGGCCCTGCGTCGCGCCGAAGAAGAGATCCTTGAACTCGCGCGGCTGCGAGCGCCAGTATTGCTGCGGCGCATGCACCTGCGCGCCGAGCTTCGCGGCGGCGTGCCACGGCCAGCGCGGGTCGTAGAGGATCGCGCGGGCGAGGGCGATCGCGTCGGCCTCGCCGTTGGCGACGATCATCTCGGCCTGCTCCGGCTCGGTGATCAGGCCCACCGCGATCGTCGGCAGGCCGACCTCGGCCTTGATGCGCTGGGCATACGGCACCTGGTATCCGGCGCCGAGCGTGATCTTCTGCTGGGGCGACACGCCGCCGCTGCTGACGTGGATCGCCGCCGCCCCGCGCGCCTTCAGCGCCTTCGTGAATTCGACGGAGCTGTCGATGTCCCAGCCCCCCGGAACCCAATCGGTGGCCGACAGCCGCGCCCACACCGGCCGCCCGGCCGGGAACGCGGCGCGCACGGCGTCGAACACCTCGAGCGGGAAGCGCATGCGGTTCTCGAGGCTGCCGCCGTACGCGTCGGTGCGCTGGTTGGCGAGCGGCGACAGGAACTGGTGCAGCAGGTAGCCGTGCGCGGCGTGGATCTCGATCGCGTCGATGCCCAGCCGCGCCGCGCGCTTCGCGGCCGCCACGAAGGCGTCGCGCACGCGCGCCAGGCCGGCGGCGTCGAGCGCGCGTGGCGGCTCCTCGCCCGGCGCATGCGGCACCGCCGACGGCGCGACGGCCGGCCACGCGCTCGGGTCGGCGGCCGGGATCTGCTGGCCGCCTTCCCACGGCTTGCGGCTCGACGCCTTGCGGCCGGCGTGCCCCAGCTGCATGCCGATCCTGATCGGCGACAGCAGGCGCACGGCTGCGAGGATCTTCGCGAGCGCGGCCTCGTTGGCGTCCGAGTACAGGCCGAGGTCGCCCGGGGTGATGCGGCCTTCGGCCTCGACCGCGGTGGCTTCGATCAACATCAGGCCGGCGCCGGAGATCGCGAGGTGGCCCAGGTGCATCGCGTGCCAGTCGCCGGCGCTGCCGTCGGTGGCGGAGTATTGGCACATCGGCGCGATGACGATGCGGTTGGCGAGTTCGAGCTCGCCGATCTTGAAGGGCTGGAACAGGGCGCTCATCGCGGGACTCCGTGGTCGGTGCGCGGCGACGGGCCGCCGCGCGTCCGCTATTGCAGCGCAAGCGGAGAGCCCGTGCAGCGCACGGGCCAATCGCGCCCGGCCGGTCGCGCGCCGGTGCGGCCTGTCCCGGCCGCGGCGCGGTTCGTCGCGCGAGGGCGCGGCCGTGCCGCGAATGCGTTTACGCTGGCGCCCATCGAACGACTCGAGTCTCCATCATGCGCATGACCCGCACCCGCACCGTTGCCCGCGTCCTCGCCCTCGCCGCGTCGCTGGCCGCCCTGTCGACGGCCACGCACGCCGCCGGCATCGACATCCACCCCGACGCCGACGCCGCGGCCGTCGGCGTCCCGCTCTATCCGGGCGCCGTCAAGAAGCCGGGCAAGGACAGCGACGCCGCCGGCATCTCGTTCGGCCTGTGGGGCGGCGCGTTCGGGATGAAGCTCGTCGCGGTCAGCTACGCCAGCACCGACGGCGTCGACGCCGTCGCCAACTTCTATCGCGACGCGCTCGCGAAGTACGGCCCGGTGCTCGATTGCAGCCAGAACAAGCCGAAGCACAAGAGCGGCTCGAAGGGCGGCGCGTCGCTCGACATCGATTCCGACAAGGGCGCCTCGAAGCCGGTCACCTGCGGCGACGACGGCCCCGACGTTGTTGGCGGCCGCCTCTACAAGGTCGGCACGCAGGGCGACCAGCGCCTGTTCGAGCTGAAGCCGACCGCGTCGGGCGTCAGCTTCGACCTGGTGCACCTGCAGCTGCACGGGACGGACTGACCGCCGGCGGCGCGGGCGCGGCGGCCGTGCGCGAGAAGCGCAACGTGCCGTCGTCGATGCGCCCGTGGCGCAGCTGCAGCAGGTCGACCACGTAGTTCTGCGCGAGCCGCCACGGCGCCTTCGAGCCCTGCTTGGGCATCATCTCGACGGCGCGCTGCACGTAGCCGGACGAGAAGTCGAGGAAAGGCTGCGGCACGATGCTCGCGTCGGCGTGCGGCGTCGCGGCCTGGAAGCCGTTCCTGTCCATGTAGCGGAACAGGCGCGACGCGTAGTTCGCGGTGAGGTCGGCCTTGAGCGTCCACGAGGCGTTGGTGTAGCCGAAGGTGTAGATCAGGTTGGGCACGCCGCTGAACATCATCGCCTTGTAGGCCAGCGTCTTCGACAGGTCGACCGCCGCGCCGTCGATCGCGAACGCGACGTCGCCCAGCAGGTTCAGCTTCAGGCCGGTCGCCGAGACGACGATGTCGGCCTCGATCTCCCGGCCGGACGCGAGGCGGATGCCGGTCGCGGTGAAACGGTCGACCTGGTCGGTGACGACCTCCGCGCGGCCCGACTTGATCGCGTCGAACAGGTCGCCGTCAGGCACGAAGCACACGCGCTGGTCCCACGGGTCGTAGCGCGGCGTGAAGTGGGTGTCGACGTCGTGCCCCGTGCCGAGCGCGCTGCGCACGAGCTTGATCAGGTTGCCCTTGACCTGCTTCGGCCAGCGCCGCGAGAGCTTGAAGAACAGCATGCCCATGCCGATGTTCTTGGCGCGCGCCAGCCGGTAGGCCAGGCGTCCGGGCAGCACCTTGCGCAGCCAGGCCGCGATCATGTCCTGCGACGGCAGCGACATCACGTAGCTCGGCGAGCGCTGCAGCATCGTCACCTTCGCGGCCGTCTTCGCGAGCTCGGGCACCAGCGTGACGGCGGTCGCGCCGCTGCCGATCACGACGATGCGCTTGCCGGCGGTCTCCAGGTGCTCGGGCCAGAACTGCGGGTGGACGAGGCGGCCGGCGAAGTCGGCGCTGCCCGCGAACTCGGGCGCGTGGCCCGCGGCGTAGCTGTAGTAGCCGCTGCACACGAGCAGGAAATTGCAGCTGATGCGCACGTGCTCGGCGTCGCCGCCGGTGTCGGGCGCGCGCTCGACGTCGAGCGTCCAGCGCGCGTCGGCCGACGACCATTCCGCGCGCACCACGCGGTGGCCGAAGCGCACCTGGCGGTCGATGCCGTGCTCGACGGCGGTGTCGACGACGTACTTGCGGATGTCGGCGCCGGCGGCGAGCGACTTGTTGTCCGTCCAGGGCTTGAACGCATACCCCAGGGTGTACATGTCCGAGTCCGAGCGCACGCCCGGGTAGCGGAACAGGTCCCACGTGCCGCCGATCGCGGCGCGGCTCTCGAGGATCGCGAAGCGGCGGCCCGGGAAGTCCTCCTGCAGGTGGACGGCCGCGCCGATGCCCGAGAGCCCGGCGCCGACGATGATCGTGTCGAGGTGCTCGACCTGCTCGTGGCGCGGCAGCGCGGTCTTCATGAACTCCGCGGCGCGATCCATCGAGCGGCGCGCCTCGGGCAGCTTGGGGATCAGCTGCCACGCGTGCGTCACGACGGGCCACACCACCGACTCCACGTGCACGCCCGCCGCGCGCGCCTTCACGGCCACGCGCAGGCCGTCGTCGCGCAGCACCTCGTCGGCGCCGACGTGGATCAGCAGCGGCGGAAAGCCGACGAAGTCGCCGCGCACGGGCGAGACGAGCGGGTTCGTCGCGTCGCCGTCGGGGCCGATGTAGGCGCGGCCGAGGTGCTCGAGCGACGGGCCGTGGAACATCGCGTCGCGGTGCGAGTTCGCCTCCATCGACTCGCTCTCGCCGACGACGTCGGTCGACGGCGAGAACAGCGTCGCGACGTCGGGCAGGCGCTCGCCCGCGGCCTTCAGCGCGAGCATCAGCGCGAGCGCGAGGTTGCCGCCGGCGCTGTCGCCCGCGACCACGATGCGCTGCCCGGGCGACTGCTGGTCGTGCAGCAGGCGCAGCGCGCGCCAGGCGGTGACGACGTCGTCGAGCGGCGCCGGGAACGGATGCTCCGGCGCGAGCCGGTAGTCGACCGCGAAGACGCGGAAGCCGCGGCTGGCGAAGCCGGCGCTGATCGGGCGGTGCGTGGCGGGCGAGCCGCCGATGAAGCCGCCGCCGTGGATGTAGAGCAGCGTCGGCGCGCGGGCGAGGCTGTCGGGCGTGCTGCGCTCGTCCTCGACCCATTCGCCGGGGATGCCGCCCACCACCGCCGGCAGGTAGCGCACGCCGCGCGGCGAGGGCAGCGGGTCGTTGAACACGCGGCGCACGCGTTCGATGCTGCTCATGTCGCCGAGCGCGGGGCGCACGCGCCGGCGGACGACGTGGCGGACGATGCGGGCTTGGACGCTGGCCATCGGGATCCTCGTTGGTTCGCCGCGACTTCAGGCGGCCTTCTTCACGCGCCGCGCGATGTCGCGCGCGGCATGCTTCCAGTAGCTCACCGGGAACAGCCGCTGCAGCAGCGCCGCGCCCCTGGCATCGTTGCCGACGATCACGCGCGGCTCGCGCCGCTCGATCGCGCGCGCCATGCATTCTGCGGCCGTCTCGGGGGCGAGCGCCAGCAGGCCGCGCCAGTTCGCGCGTTCGCGCGCGACGTCGGCGGCGTCGAGGTTCTTCGCGAGCCGCGCGTTGTCGGCGATCGACGTGCGCACGCCGCCCGGGTGGACGATCGTCACGCCCACCGGCGAGCCCGTCATCCCGAGCTCGTGGCGCAGCGATTCGGAGAAGCCCCGCACCGCGAACTTCGACGCGGCGTAGGCCGTCTGGCCCGGCGGCGCGATGATGCCGAAGATGCTGGAGACGTTGACCAGCTGCGCCGCCGGCTCGCGCGCGAGCAGCGGGAGGAAGGCGCGGGTGAGCCGCACCGTCGCGCCGAAGTTGATGTTCATCAGCCAGTCGAAGTCCTGCGCCGCGACCTGCTCGAACAGCCCGCCGACCGCCACGCCCGCGTTGTTGACCAGCGCCGTCACGCGGCCGTGCTCGGCGATCACGCGGGCGGGCAGGGCGGCACAGCCGTCCGCGTCGCCGACGTCGAGCACGTGGGTGCTGACGTCGACGCCGAGCGCACGCGCCTTCGCGGCCGTCGCGTCGAGCCCGGTCGCGTTCAGGTCGACGAGCGCGACGTTCATGCCGCGTCGCGCGAGCGAGACGGCCAGCGCCGCGCCGATGCCGCTCGCGGCGCCGGTGATCACGGCCACGCCGCCGCGCAGCGCCCAGGGTTTCATGCCAGCCATCGGTCGTCTCCGTCGATTCTTGTCGTCATGTCGTGCCATGTCGCCAATGTGACGACAGGTGTCGTCAGATGGTAGGCGGCGCCCCGGATCGTGTCAAATAGGCGGATGCCCCGATCCGTCAAGCCGCCCGCCGACGCACCGAAGCCGCCGCCCGCGCGCCACGGGCGCGTGACGCGCGCGGGCGCCGACGCGCCGCGCGAGGGCCGCGAAGGCCGGGAGGGCCGGGAGGGCCGGGAGGGCCGGGCTTATGGCGGCCTCGCCCAGGAAGACCGCGTCGCCGCCCGCCGCGCGCGCTTCGTCGACGCCGGCATCGAGCTGTTCGGCACGCAGGGTTTCCGCGGCGCGACGGTGCGCGGCATCTGCGCCGCGGCCGGCCTGACCGATCGCTACTTCTACGAATCCTTCGCGAGCCTCGAGGCCCTGCTCATCGCCGTGCATCGCCACCTGATGGACGGGCTCGGCCAGCGGCTGCTCGACGAGGCCGTCCGTTCGGACGCCTGGCGCGGCAGCCCGGCCGAGGTCGAACGCCAGGTGACGCGCGGCTACGAGGTCTGGTTCGACGTCGTGCGCGAGCCGCGCTTCGCGCGCATCGTGCTGGTCGAGATCCTCGGCGTCAGCGCCGCCGTCGACGAGCTCTACGAAGGCTCGATGCGCGAGTTCGCGGAGCTGACGATCTCGCCGCTCGAGGCGACGCAGCCGGGCCTGAGGCTGTCGAGGACGCGCCGCGCGATGCTCGGCCGCGCGCTCGTCGGCGCGGCGCTGCAGGTCGCCAAGATGTGGATGACCGGCGGCTACCGCACGCCGCGGCGCGACGTCGTGCGCACCTGCGTGCTGGTCGCGGTCGGGACGATCGGCGCGTTGCGCGCCGAGTCGGGGCGCGGCGCGGCCTGACAACGGCGGGCATGTGGAATGCTCGCCGGGCTTCCACGACATGAACGCCATGAAGATCGCCACCTACAACGTCAACGGCATCACCGCCCGGCTGCCGCGCCTGCTCGAGTGGCTGGACGAGACGCGGCCCGACGTCGCCTGCCTGCAGGAGCTCAAGACCTCGAACGAGACCTTCCCGATCGACGCGATCCACGAGGCCGGCTACGGCGCCGTGTGGGCGGGCCAGAAGGCGTGGAACGGCGTGGCGATCCTCGCGCTCGACGCGACGCCCGCGCTGCGGATGAACACCTTGCCGGGCGGGGTCGACGACACGCACAGCCGCTACATCGAGGCCGAGGTCGACGGGCTCGTCGTCGCCTCGCTGTACCTGCCGAACGGCAACCCGCAGCCGGGGCCGAAGTTCGACTACAAGCTCGCGTGGTTCGAGCGCTTCCTGCAGCATGCGCAGGGCTTGCTGAAGTCCGGCGAGCCGGTGGTGCTGGCCGGCGACTACAACGTCGTCCCGACCGACTTCGACATCTACGACACGCGCTCGTGGCTGAACGACGCCTTGCTGCAACCCGAGAGCCGTGCCGCCTACGCGCGCCTGCTGAAGCAGGGCTGGACCGACGCGATCCGCGCGCGCCATCCCGACGAGCGCATCTACACGTTCTGGGACTACCTGCGCAACCGCTGGCCGCGCAACGCGGGGCTGCGCATCGACCACCTGCTGCTGTCGCCGGGCGTCGCGCCGCATCTCGTGGACGCCAACGTCGACCGCGCGGAACGCGGCAAGGAGCGCGCGAGCGACCACGCGCCGACCTGGATCGCGCTGGCCTGACGCGCACGCCGGCGACGCGGGCCGTGCTGAAATGACGCGATGACGCTCGATCTCTTCGCCGACCACGTGCCCGATCTGGCGGACGAGGCGCTCGACCCCGGCGCCGTCGTGCTGCGCGGCTTCGCGACGGCGCGCGCGGAGGCGCTGTCCGACGCGCTCGCCGCCGTCACGGCATCGGCACCGTTCCGTCACCTGGTCACGCCGGGCGGCTTCCGCATGTCGGTCGCGATGACCAACTGCGGGGAACTGGGGTGGGTATCGGACCGGCGCGGCTATCGCTACGACCCCGTCGACCCCGAGTCGGGCCGGCCGTGGCCCGCGCTGCCCGATGCGTTCAGCGCGCTCGCGCGGGACGCGGCCGCGCACGCGGGCTACGACGGCTTCGTGCCGGACGCCTGCCTCGTCAACCGCTACGCGCCGGGCGCGAAGCTGTCGATGCACCAGGATCGCGACGAGCTCGACCTCGCGGCGCCGATCGTCTCGGTGTCGCTGGGCCTGCCGGCGGTGTTCGCGTGGGGCGGGCTCGAGCGCGGCGACAAGGCGCGGCGCGTGCCGCTGCACCACGGCGACGTCGTCGTGTGGGGCGGGCCGTCGCGCCTGCGCTTCCACGGCATCCTGCCGCTGAAGGACGGCGAGCATCCGTTCGCCGGCGCGCACCGCATCAACATCACGTTCCGCAAGGTGAGGGCGTGAGCGCCGCGGGCGTTGTGCAGCCCGCGTCACACCGGGAACTCGACAGTATCGACAACCCTGTCACGTTCGAGACACCGCGCTGTCAGTGGTCGTATCCGAATGCGACATTCGCGTGACATGCCTCGTTCCCGGGCAATCCAGCGGAAAAGGCCGAGTTTGGCGGGTCGCGCAAAAAAGCCCCGCCGTTTTCCACAGGCTTGTCCCCAGACGCTGTGGAAAACATTCGGGGCCGGCCTTCGCGGGTTGGGGGTTGACAGCCGGGCGGCCGTCGTCCCCGAACCCGGCGGCGCTCAGGCCTTGCGGCGGCGCGCGGCGACGCCCAGCAGGCCGAGGCCGGCCAGCATCAGCGCCATCGACGACGACTCGGGCACCGCGCTCGCGACGTTGACGCCGGAGACGGCGAGCGTCGACGTGTCGTCGTAGTCGCCGATGTCGACGACGCCGAAGGTCACGGTGTGCGCGCCCGCGCCGATCGCCTGCGAGAACGAGGTCCAGCCGGTGTGCGTCGCGTTGCCGTCGGTGCCGGGCAGGGTCGCGCCGGCCGACGTGGCGAGCGTGAAGACCTGGCCGTCGATGACGACGAAGGCGGCGTCGGCGCGCGGGTCGAGCGTGCCGAAGTCGAAGCGGAACGACAGCGTGCCGGCGGCCGCGGCCGTGAAGGTCTGCTGCGCGCCCGAGCCTTCGTAGGCGGCACCGTTGACCGGATCGTCGAACGCGCCGAGCGCCACGCCGGCGAAGTCCTCAAGCCCGCCCGGTGCGCCCGTATACGTGGCCGGGGTACCGGATGCGTTGCGCGCGCCGGCGGCCAGGCCGCTGTCGAAGTCGTCCTGGTAGTCGGTCGACGCGGTGGTGAGCCACAGGTGCGTCGGGTCGTTCGCGTTGGCGGCCTGCGCCGACGCGTCGCCGGCGGTCGACCAGCCCGCGAGGCCGTTCGAGAAGTTGCCGTTGACGACCTGCGCGTGCGCGGACGTCGACAGCAGCGCCGCGGCGGCGAGGCCGACGGCGGACAGCGCGGCGCGCAGCGCGGGGGAGGTGAAGCGTTGTTGGTTCATGTCGGTTCCGGGGTTCAGTGGGTCTTCTTCTTGATCAGCGCCGCGGTCTTGGCCAGTGCGGCCGCGCGCTTGATCGCGTTGGTCTGCGCGGGCGTGCCGAGGCCGAAGTCGCGCACCATGTCGATGGCGGACGGCGACACGTTCAGCAGCGTCACGAGCGGACGCGCGACGGCCGGGCCGGCGCTGCCGTCGGTGTCGATCATCACGATCGTGCTGGTGCCCGACGCGACGAGCGTGACGACGCCGTTGGCGATCGCCGTGGCCGGCGACGCGCCGATGCTGGTCAGCAGCGCGCTCAGGTCGAGGCGGTCGTCGGCGGGCGTGAAGTCCGTGATGACGTCGGCCGCGTCGCGCATCGACGTGTAGACGAAGGTGTCGCTGCCGCCGTTGCCGGTGAGCGTGTCCGCGCCGGCGCCGCCGGTGATGACGTCGTCGCCCGGGGTGCCGACGATGGTGTCGCGGCCGGCCGTGCCGGTGATCGCGTGCACCAGGTTCAGGCCGACGACGATCGGGTCATGGTCGGATGCGCGATACGGGGTGGGGGTGTAGTAGTCCGGGTTGCAGGTCGGGCAGGCCGGCTGCTTGAACTCCAGGTTGTAGTCGATCACCAGCGGCTCGTCGGCGTTGATGTGCCACTCGAGCGCACCCGTCACCTTGGCCGACAGCGTGTTGTTGGCGATCGCCTGGTCGAGGCGCCCCGACGTGCCGTTGAACACGTACGAGTAGCCGAACGTGTTGAAGCGCGCGATCTGGTCGACGAAACCGTTGCTGGTCAGGTCGGCGATCGGGTCTTCCTTGGCATAGGCGTTGAAATCGCCGACGAGCAGCGTGTCGTTCACGCCGCTGGACGACTGCAGGCGTGCCGTGAAGGCGCGCAGTTCGTCGGCCTGCTGCACGCGGCGGGCGTTGAAGCAGCCTTGCAGGTCGCCCTGGTCGGTGTCGCCGGGGCCGGCCTGGAAGTCGCCGCAGCCCTTGGACTTCAGGTGGTTGGCGATCAGGTTGAACTTCTCGCCGTTGGCCAGCTGGAAGGTCTGGGCCATCGGCGCGCGGTTGTTGATCGCGGCGGTGTCGCTGAGCGCGGCGCCGGCCAGCGAGAGCTTCGCCGGCTTGTAGATCATGCCGACCTGGATCGCGTCGGTGCCGCCGCCGGTCGCCGCGAACGGGACGCGCGCATACACGTTGGCGCCGAGGCGCGCGTTGAGCGCGTCGACGAGGTTCTGGATCGCGACGTTGCCGTTGTTCTGCAGCTCCATCAGCGCGACCGCGTCGGCGTTCAGGCCGACGAGCTCCTCGACGACCTTCGTGCGCTGGCGCGTGAACTCGAGCGCGCTGTTCGCGCCGCGGCAGTCGTCGGCGGTGTTCGACGGCGGGCACAGGTTGGTGCCGTCGTCGAGCGTGGTGAAGAAGTTCTCGATGTTGGCGCTGCCGACGCGGACGTTGCCGCCGACGTAGTCCGCCATCGTCGTGCGCGGGTTCGAGCGCGTGAAGCTCACGGCGGTCGTCGGGTGGATCTTGTACGAGCCCGGATCGGTGTTGGCCGAGGTCGTGAGGCCGTAGTCGATCACGCCGGTGATCTGCTGCACGGTGTCGCCGGCGCGCACGGTGTTGTCCGCGGCCAGATACGGGGTGGGGTTCGGGTTCTGCGCGGTGCTGCCGTCGTCCAGCACGATCGAGCGGCGGATGTTGTCGACGTTCAGCGCGTTGGCGTCGGCGCCCGGGCGATAGAGGTTCGTCGGCGTCTGCAGGCGTCCGCCGGCACCGAGGGTCATCTCGCCGAAGCGGCCGAGGAAGTAGTTCTGCTGCACGGTCAGCGGGCCTTGCAGCGTCACGAGCATGCCTTCGTAGCGCTCCATCGTGTCCTGCGTCGGCAGCGGGAACTGAACCAGCGTCGGGGCGATCGTGTAGCCGGTGCCGTTGACCGTGATGCCGGTCGGGTTCGTCAGCTCGGTGACGGTGTGGGCGGCGGTGTCCGTGTTGGTCGCGGCGCCGGTGTTGAACTCGGCGACGGTCGCCGTCAGCGTGAGGAGCTGGCCCGCGACCGGGGTCGGCGTGCTGCCGGTGAAGACGAAGATGCCGTCGGACGTCAGCGGGTTGCCGTCGCCGGTCAGGTCCTGCAGGAAGAAGCCGTTGCTGTTGACCTTGGTGACGACGCCTTGCGTGGTCACGAGCTGGCCGACGTAGGGGCTCGTCGCGCCGCTGCCCTGGATCTGGTAGATCGCGGCCGGCGTGCCGGTGGGCGGGGGCGGGTTGCCGCCACCGCCGCCGCCGCCGGTGCCGTTGCAGGCGGCGAGCGGCGACGCGGAGCTGCGCGGTGCCGGCGTGCCGGTCGCGAAGTCGGTCGCGTTGTTGTTGGTGTCGGTGCAGCCGTTGGCGGCGCGCAGCAGCGCGGTGGTGCCGGTCAGCGCGGGCGCGGCCGTGCCTTCGGCGTAGTTGGCGGTGCCGTAGCCGACGAGGTCGACGATCTGCGCCGCCTGCGTCGTGCAGGGCGAGGCCGTGCTGCCGTTGCACGCGAGTCCGGTCGCGACGTTGGCGAGCACCACCTTGCCGGCGGACGACGAGAGGTTGATCGTGCCGGTGGCGTCGGCCGTCGGCAGCGCGGTGCCGGTCGTCGTGGCCATCTTCACGAGGTAGTACTGGCCGGGTTGCAGCACGCCGTTCAGGGCGACCACGCCGTTGCCCGCGAACGTGCCGGTGCCGGTGGCGCTCGCGTACTGGATCGACCAGCCCGAGATCGAGACCGCGCTCGCGCCGGCGTTGAACAGCTCGACGTAGTCCGAGGCGAACGTGTTGCCGTTGCCGCCGAAGACCTGGCTGATGACGACGCCTTGGGTCGAGGCGAAAGCGGGGGCGGCCGCGGCGGCCAGCAGCGCGAGGGTGGCGCGCGCGGTCGCGGAAAGACGCAGGGGGTTGGCCCGATGCATGGGAGATCCTTGTGGGTGGTTTGAAGTCCGGCGGGAGTGTCTTGGCGCCGCATGACGACGCCGTGACGAACGCGTGACTCCAGACCCAGGGATACCCTATGGGGTGTAACGGCGGGCAACCTGGGAGGCGGGCTTTCCCTCGACGACACGAAGCCGTCATTGCCGCGTCACATGACGGCGCGACCCTGGCCTCATACGGCCGAGGGTATGCGCCTCAGCGGCCCTCGAACTCCGTCGAGCCGGTGTCCGAATTGACCGGCAGCGTCAGCCGGAACGTCGAGCCCTTGCCGACGCCGTCGCTGAACGCCTCGACGCGGCCGCCGTGCAGCGCGGCCAGGCCCTGCGACAGCGAGAGCCCGATGCCGAGGCCGCCCTGGGCGCGGTCGCGCGCGCCCTTGACCTGGTGGAACATCTCGAAGATGACGTGCAGCATGTCGGGCGCGAGGCCGATGCCGTCGTCGACGACGTCGAACAGCACGCGATCCGCGGCCGCGCGCACTTCCAGCCGCAGGTGGCCGTGCGGGTCGGTGTACTTCGCGGCGTTGGTCAGCAGGTTGGTGAGGATCTGCGAGACGCGCAGCGCGTCGGCGTGCACCTCGGGCAGCGGGTCGGTGACCACGAGCTCCAGCGCGTGGTGCTTCGCGTCGATCACCGGCTGCGCGGTCTCGATCGCGGTCTTGACCATCGCGCGCACGTCGGCCGCGGCCCAGCGCAGCTCGAGCCGGCCGCTGGAGATGCGCGACACCTCCAGCAGGTCGTCGAGCAGCAGCGCCATCGTCGCCGTCTGGCGCCGGATCATGTCGCTGCACCAGGCCAGGCGCTCGGCGGAGATGTTGGGCATCGCGAGCATGTGCGCCGCGGTGCGGACCGGTGCGAGCGGGTTGCGCAGCTCGTGGGCGAGCGTGGCGAGGAACTCGTCCTTGCGGCGGTCGGCCTCGCGCAGCATGTCCAGCAGTTGCTGCTGCTCGGTGATGTCGGCGAGCACGCCGACGAAGCGCTCCTGCACGCTGCCGCCCGCGCGCGGGATGCGCGTGACGCGGCCGGTGGCGCTGAGCCAGCGCACGCTGCCGTCGCGCCGCTGCACGCGGTGGCGGATGTGGTATTCGCCGCTCGACTTCGCGTCGCGCGCATGCTCGATCGCGCGGCCGACGCGCTCGCGGTCGCCTTCATGCACGCGCGTCATCACGTCGTCGAAGCCGACGCCGGACGCGTCGAGGTCGAACTGCTCGAGCGCGCGCTGCGACAGCGTGATGACGCCGTCGGCGAGGTCGACGTCCCACGTGCCGAGCGCGGACGACTGCACCGCGAGCCGGAAGCGCTCCTCGCTGTCGCGCAGTGCGGCCTCGGCCTCGCGGCGTTCGGTCACGTCCACGCCTTCCACGAAGATGCCGGAGATCTCGCCGAGCGCGTCGCGCATCGGCTGGTAGACGAAGTCGATCAGCACGTCGTCGATCGGGCCGCCGGGCACGGCCTGCAACTGCAGGCGTGCGCCGACGCCCGTGAATGCCTTGCCGCTGCGGTAGACCTCGTCCAGCAGCGCGATGTAGCCCTGCGCCGCCGACTCCGGCACGGCCTCGAGCACGCTGCGGCCGATCAGGGGCCGATGCCCCAGCAGGCGCACGTAGCGCGGGTTGGCGAGCTCGAAGCGGTGCTCGGGGCCGCGCAGCACGGCCATGAACGTGGGCGCCTGCTCGAACAGCTCGACGAAGCGCGCGTTCTCGGCGGCGACGCGCCGCTCGGCCATCACCTGCGCGGTCGTCTCGGTCACGATCACCATCGCGCCGCCGACGCCGTTCGGCGCCTCCTCGTCGTCGATCGGGCCGTACGAGTACGTCCAGTACACGTCCTCCATGCGGCCGTGCCGCATGATCGGCAGCAGCTGGTTCTCGAACCACGTCGCGCCTTCGCCGCGCAGCACGAGGTCGATCTGCGGGCCGATCGTCGTCCAGATCTCGGGCCAGGCGTCCTCGCCGCGCGCGCCGAGCATCGACGGATGCTTCTCGGGGCCCAGCGATGCGCGGTAGGCGTCGTTGTAGAGGCAGATGCGCTCCGGCCCCCAGAAGATGAAGATCGGGTGGCGCGTGGTCAGCGCCATGCGCACCATCGCCTTGAGCGTCGGGCGCCACTTGTCGGGCGGGCCGAGCGGCGTGCGTTGCCAGTCGAAGCCGCGGATGAGCGCGGCCATCTCGCCGTCGCCGGCGAGGAAGGGAGCGGACGAACCGGGGTCGTTCGAAGGCAAGGCGTTGTTCGGGGACATGGACGAAGAAAACGAATGGTCGAGCAGCTTGCAGGCATGCGGCGGGCCTGCGGTCGGCACGACTCTAACCGCAGCGCCGTGGGATTCCGCGCCGCGGCGGCCGCTTGCATAATCCGCCTGCCCGACAGTGCCGCCGCCGGCGACGCGCCGCGGCACGAGGAGCAAGCGATGTCCGCACCCAACGCGAAGTTCGTCTGGTACGAGCTGATGACGACCGACGTGCAGGCCGCCTCGGCGTTCTACGCCCGGGTCGTCGGCTGGACGCCGAAGGACGCCGGCATGCCCGAGCCGTACACCTTGCTGCACGTCGGCGACGCGCAGGTCGCCGGCGCGATGGCGCTGCCCGCGGAACTCGCCACGATCGGCCGCAAGCCGGTGTGGTCGGGGTACGTGGCGGTCGACGACGTCGACGCGACGGCCGCCTCGATCCTCGCCAAGGGCGGCAAGCTGCTCCAGCCGCCCGCCGACATCCCCGGCATCGGCCGTTTCGCCGTCTGCGCCGATCCGCAGGGCGCGACCTTCATGCTGTTCAAGCCCGCGCGCAACGACCCGCCGCCCAAGCCGCCGGAGAACGCGCCCGGCACGATCGGCTGGCACGAGCTCTACGCCAGCGACTGGCCCGCCGCGTTCGCGTTCTACTCGTCGCTGTTCGGCTGGACCAAGGGCGACGCGATGGACATGGGCCCGATGGGCACGTACCAGATCTTCGAGATCGACGGCGTCCCCGTCGGCGGCATGATGACGGCGCCGCCCGAGTCGCCCAACGCCGGCTGGGGCTACTACTTCAACGTCGACGGCATCGACGCCGCGATCGGCCGCATCACGCAGGCCGGCGGGCGTGTCGTCAACGGCCCGATGGAAGTGCCCGGCCCGATGTGGATCGTGCAGGCCGTCGACCCGCAGGGCGCCGCCTTCGCGCTGGTGTCGGGTGCGAAGTGACGACCAGGACGGCCTCTTGAACGCGACGTTGCGCCCGCCGCTGAAGGTCGGCCTCGTCGGCTACGGCTACGCGGGCAAGACTTTCCACGCGCCGCTGGTCGCCGCGGTGCCGGCGCTGGCGCTGACCGCGGTGTGCAGCTCGGACGCGGCCAAGGTGCACGCCGACTGGCCCGACGTCGCCGTGCACGCGACGCCCGCGGAGCTGATGGCGCGCGCCGACCTCGACCTCGTCGTCATCGCCACGCCTAACGACACGCACCACCCGCTCGCGCGCGCCGCGCTGCTGGCGGGACTGCATGTCGTCGTCGACAAGCCGTTCACGCTGACGCTCGGCGAGGCGCGCGAGCTGATCGCGCTGGCGAAGGAGCGCAGCCGCGTGCTGTCGGTGTTCCACAACCGCCGCTGGGACGCCGACTTCCTCACGCTGAAGGCCTTGCTGCGCGACGGCGCGCTCGGCCGCGTGGTGGAGATGACCTCGCGCCACGACCGCTTTCGCCCGCAGGTGCGCACGCGCTGGCGCGAGAGCGCGGCGCCGGGCGCGGGGCTGTGGTACGACCTCGGGCCGCACCTGGTCGACCAGGCGCTGCAGCTGTTCGGCCGGCCGCTCGGCATCACGCTCGCGCAGGACCGCACCCGCGACGGCGCGCTCGCCGACGACTGGTTCCACGCGCAGCTGCGCTACGAGCGCCTGCACGTGAACCTGCACGCCGGCATGCTCGTGGCCGCGAGCGCATCGCGCTTCGCGGTGCACGGCACGATGGGCAGCTTCCTCAAGGACGGCCTCGACACGCAGGAGGACGCGCTGAAGTCCGGCGTCCGACCGACGTGGCCGCCGCAGCCCGGCTGGGGCGTCGACCCTGGCCGCGCGACGCTCGTCACGCGCACCGGCGACGGCCCGGGCATCGTCACGGAGGTCTCGCTCGAGAGCGGCGCCCACATGGCCTTCTTCGCCGAGCTCGCCGCCGCGATCCGCCTCGAAGGCCCGAACCCCGTGCCGCCGCAGGAGGCGCTCGACGTGATGGCGCTGATCGAGCTGGGCATCGCCAGTGCCGCGCAACGCCGCGAACTGGAGATTTAGCCCCCACGCTCGCTGGCGCTCGCTGCCCCCCGAGGGGGCGCTCCGCGACGGGACTGGCGAAGCCAGCTCCCGCGCTCCCTTGAATTTCCGGGCCGCGCCCGAGCGGCAGCGCCGGCACCGGCCGCTTCGCGGCAAGCACGAAAGGCGCGGCCGGGGGATACTCCCGGCCCATGCCGTCCATCCTCTCCGTCAAGAATCTTTCCAAGACCTACGCGTCCGGCTTCAGCGCGCTGAAGGGCATCGACCTCGAGATCCGGCGCGGCGAGATCCTCGCCTTGCTGGGGCCGAACGGGGCGGGCAAGACGACGCTGATCAGCATCATCTGCGGCATCGTCAACGCGACGTCCGGCAGCGTGACGGTCGACGGCCACGACATCGCCCGCGACTACCGCGCCTCGCGCGCGCTGATCGGCCTCGTGCCGCAGGAGCTGACCACCGACGCGTTCGAGACGGTGTGGGCGACGGTCTCGTTCAGCCGCGGCCTGTTCGGCAAGCCGGCGAACCCGGCGCACATCGAGAAGACGCTCAAGGCGCTGTCGCTGTGGGACAAGAAGGACGCGCGCATCCGCATGCTCTCGGGCGGCATGAAGCGTCGCGTGATGATCGCCAAGGCGCTGTCGCACGAGCCGCAGATCCTGTTCCTCGACGAGCCGACCGCGGGCGTGGACGTCGAGCTGCGGCGCGACATGTGGCAGCTGGTGCGCGAGCTGCGCGACACCGGCGTCACCATCATCCTCACCACGCACTACATCGAGGAAGCCGAGGAAATGGCTGACCGCATCGGCGTCATCACCCGGGGCGAGCTGCTGCTGGTCGAGGACAAGGCCGAGCTGATGCAGAAGCTCGGCAAGAAGCAGGTGACGCTGCAGCTGACCGACCCCCTGCCCACCGTGCCGCCGGCGCTGCTGGACTACGAACTCGCGTTGTCGAAGGACGGAACCGAATTGACCTACACCTACGACACGCGCAGCGAGTCGCGCGGCATCGTCGACTTCATGAAGCACGTCGACGGCGCGGGCATCGCGTTCAAGGACCTGCGCACGAAGCAGAGCTCGCTCGAGGACATCTTCGTGAGCCTGGTGGAAGGCGGCCGGAAATGAACCGCGACATCCCGAACCCGAACTGGCATGCGGTGCGTGCCATCTACAACTTCGAGATGGCGCGCGCGTGGCGCACGCTGATGCAGAGCATCATCTCGCCGGTGATCTCGACGTCGCTGTACTTCATCGTCTTCGGCGCGGCGATCGGCTCGCGCATCCCGCAGGTCGGCGGCATCAGCTACGGCGCGTTCATCGTGCCGGGGCTCGTGATGCTGTCGCTGCTGACGCAGAGCATCGCCAACGCGTCGTTCGGCATCTACTTCCCGAAGTTCACCGGCACGATCTACGAGCTGCTGTCGGCGCCGGTGTCGGCCTTCGAGATCGTGATCGCGTACGTCGGCGCGGCGGCGTCGAAGTCCATCATCCTCGGGCTGATCATCCTCGCGACCGCGTGGCTGTTCGTGCCGCTGCACATCGACCATCCGCTCGTGATGCTGCTGTTCCTCGTGCTGACCGCGTCCACGTTCAGCCTCATCGGCTTCATCATCGGCATCTGGGCGGACGGCTTCGAGAAGCTGCAGATCATCCCGCTGCTGATCGTCACGCCGCTGACCTTCCTGGGCGGCAGTTTCTACTCGATCAGCATGCTGCCGCCGTTCTGGCAGACGGTCGCGCTGTTCAACCCGGTCGTGTACCTCGTCAGCGGCTTCCGCTGGAGCTTCTATGGCGCGGCCGACGTCAGCGTGGCGATCAGCCTGGGCATGACGGCCGCGTTCCTCGCGATCTCGCTGGCCGTCGTCGCGTGGATCTTCAAGACCGGCTACCGGCTGAAGAACTGAGCCATCGCCGATGCTGTCGAGCGGCGGCGCGCGGCGCATCGCCGAGGAACACGGGTTGCCGTGAAGAGGAGGTGCGCGACCCTGGCGCCGCGCGAACTGCACCCCACGAGGCCTCCCATGGACATCAAGCAAGACCCCAACTCGATCCCGAACTTCGGCGGCGGCGGCCGCATCGGCGAGCTCAGCGCCAACGAGCCGGAGCAGGTGCAGTCGAGCGTGGAGCTCGACCGCGAGGACGGCGCGCCGGACGGCAGCATCCCGGTCGGCACCGGGCCCGATTCGCCGACGTCGACCACCAACGCGGCCGAGCCGACGCCCGAGCATGTCCAGGTGCCGACGATGGCCGAGGCCGGCGGCCTGCCGGTCGACAAGTCGAAGACCGGCGAGGGCGCGATCGACGCGCTGGTCGGCGCGCCCTGATCGGCGTCGCTCAGCCGCCGCGTCGGTCCGCGAGCGGCAGCTCCAGCGTCGCGACGAGCCCGCCGCCGTCGCGAGCGGCGAGCTTGAGGCTGCCGTGCTCGCGCTCCGCCAGCGCGCGCGTGATGTAGAGCCCGAGCCCCAGGCCGGCGCGGCGCCGGCCGTCCTCCGGCACGCCGACCCAGCGCAGGAAGGGCGTGCCCGCGTGGGCGAGCTGCTCGACGCTGAGCCCCGGCCCGCGGTCGGCCACGCTCACGCAGACGCACTCGCGACCCGAGGTGACATGCACGTCGATCGCGTTGCCCGTGCCGCCGTGGCGCACCGCGTTCTCGAGCAGGTTCTCCAGCATCCGGCGCAGCGCCGCGGGCGGGCAGCGGGTCGACGCCGGCTCGCCACTGAGGTGGACGACGGGGCCGTCGGCGGGCAGGTCGTCGACGATCGCCTGCACGAAGGAGAACGCGTCGATGCGCTGGTCGCCGGCGGACGGCGCCTCGGCGGCCGACGGCCGGAACAGCGCGAGCAGGCTCTCGATCAGCTCGTCCATCTGGCGCACGTCGTCGATCGCGCGCTCGGCGGCCGGATGCTGCTCGAGTTCCGCGAGCCGCATGCGCAGGCGCGTGAGCGGCGTGCGCAGGTCGTGCGACACCGTGGCCAGCAGCAGGCGCTGCGTGTCGAAGTCGGCCTTGAGCTGGCGCGCGAGGCCGTTGAAGACCTGCGCCGTCTCGCGCACCTCGCGCGTGCCGTGCGTCTCGTCGAGCAGCGGTGGCGCGTGCGCGATGCCGACGCCCGCGGACGGCGACAGCGACTGCCCGAGGTCGCGCGCGGCGTCGCTGAGGCGGCGCATCGGCCGTGCCAGCGCGCGCGCCGCGAACCAGGCCGCGAGCGCGCCCGCGGTGGTCTTGATGAGGACGTCCAGCCAGATCGAGAGCCAGCGCGGATGCGGCGTGCCGACCACCAGCACCTGCGACGCCGCCGCGTGCGGCCCGTCGACCATCGCGGGCAGCGTCGCGTCGACCTCGTGCGCGGCCTTCCACACCGGCCGCGGCGCCGTCGCCTGGAACATCGCGAACGCGAGGAAGGAACTGGCCAGGAACGCGACCATCAGCAGCGCGAAGATGCGAAAGAACAGGGTGTCGGCGGCCTTCAGTCTCAAGGTCTCGGCTCCGGTGGACGGCAGGATGGGCCCGCCGATTCTCGCAGCGCGCCGCGGTGGCCGGCGCGCTTTACGACAAGCCGCTCGCCGCGCCGTCAG
Source organism: Burkholderiaceae bacterium (assembly GCA_030151165.1). The sequence goes on along the minus strand of JASLEM010000454.1, from coordinate 65,455 downwards.
TAGCTGATCGCGCGCGGCGCGCCGCCGCCCACCGCGATGGCGTCGCCGTTGATCGCGCGCGACCGCGGCGAGCAGAGGAAGGCGACGACGTCGGCGACCTCGCTCGCGTCGACCAGGTGGCGGATGCTGTTGCCCGCGGCCATCTCGGCCTCGACGTCCTGCGCGCTTCGGCCCTGGTCGGCCGCGCGCGCGGCGATCAGCGGCGCGGTGCGCTCGGTGCGCGTGAGGCCCGGGTGGACCACCGTCACCTGGATGCCGGCGGGGCCGAGCTCGTCGGCCATGTTCTTGGTGAGCGCGGCCACCGCGATGTTGCGCATCGAGCCGACTGCGCTGCCCGTCTGGCGCGCCGCGAGCCCGCTGATGTTGACGATGCGCCCCCAGCCGGCCGCGCGCATGCCGGGCACGACGGCGCGCGCGCAGCGGATGTAGCCCATGACCTTGATGTCCAGCTCGCGGTGGAAGTGCTCGCCCACGATCTCCTCGAGCTTCGGCGGCGCGGCATAGCCGGCGGGCTCGGCGGCGGCGTTGACGAGGATGTCGATCGTGCCACCGAGCTGCGACGCGGCCTGCGCGATCGCGTGCGCGACCTGCGCGTCGTCGGTGGTGTCGGCCACGACCGTGACGACGCGGCCTCCGGTCCCGCCCGCCAGGTCGGCCGCGGCCTCCTGCAGCGCCTGCGCGTTGCGCGCCAGCAGCGCAACGTGCGCGCCCTCGGCCATCAGCGCCCGCGCGATCGCCTTGCCGATGCCGCGGCTGCCGCCGGTGACGAGGGCGCGCTTGCCGGTGAGTTGCAGGTCCATGTCGTTTCCTTCGTTGGGGATCGGACGATTCTGCAGCGCGGGCGCCCGCGGCGCGCGCGCAGGGGCATGGCGCGCGAGCCGTGCGACGCGATCCGGGGCCGCGAGCCTTGACGATCCGCGAAGGGCGGACGCGCGACCCCCCTGGTTGGCGGCCCGAACCTGTTGTTTGCGGGTGTTCCATCCCTCTTCTGGAGGGTGCGCCGCGCCAGCTCGGCCGGAACAATCGAGGCATCGCAGCGGCATGTCGCCCCTGCGCCCTGCGCCGTCCACCCCGGAGCCGCCGTGTCCCGCACCACCAAGACCATCTACCGCGCCTTCGTCGAGCCCGACTTCGACTACCTCGCCGGCTCGCGCCGCCGACGCCTGCCCGGCATGGCGTGGCGCGCGATCCCGCTCGCGAGCGTGCTGCTGGGCTCGCTCGTGGCGGGCTACACCGGCTTCTCGTTCGTGGCCGGCGTGATCGCCGGCGGGGCGGTCGGCGTGGTCGCCTACCAGGTGGCGGTGCATCGGTGGGCGCGGCGCTGAGCGCGCCGTCGACACGCTGCACTCCTCAAAGGAAAAACGCGCGCGGCATCGCGAGATGCCGCGCGCGCTTCGTTCTTGAAGACGGCCGTCGTCAGTTCTTCAACGCCGACGCCGTCCGCGTCGCCTCGTGGGCCAGGGCCTCGGCGGCTTCGTGGTCCATCAGGCGCGACTCGGCCTGGTCGGCGGCGAGTCCGAGTTCGCCGTAGCGATAGGCCAGCGCCAGCGCCTGGTTCGCGGGCGCGTAGTCGGCGTCGGCCGCGCGCTGGTAGAGCGCCAGCGCGCGGGCCTCGTCCTTGGGCACGCCCTGGCCGGCGCGCAGCAGGTTCGCGAGCAGGAACATCGCGGGCGCGTCGCCCTGCTCGGCGGCCTGTTCGAGCAGCGCGGCGGCCTTGCCCGCGTCGACCGGGCCGCCCGCGCCGTTGAGCGCGAGCGTGGCGAGCATGCGTTGCGCCTCGGGCACGCCGCCGGCGGCGCCTTGCGCGTAGAGCGCCGCGATGCGCGCGCGCGTTCCGGCGTCGACGCTCGCGCCATGCGACAGCAAGGTGGCGAACTGCGTCGCGGCGAGCGGGTCGCCGGCCTGCGCGCCGTGCGCGAGCACGTCGGCGAGCCGGCGGCGCGAGGCCGCGTCGCTGCGGTGCGCGAGCAGCGCCGCGTACGCGTGCAGCGCCTCGGCGTTGCCGCGATCCGTCCAGCGCGCGAGCGACGCCTCGGCGCTACCGTCGTGGGCATCGGCGGCCTGCTTGAGCCAGGCCTGCGCCTGGTCGGCGTCGGGCGCGGCCCAGTACGGGCGCGCGACCGTCAGCCCGGCGGCCGTCGCGAGGACGACCGCCGCCGCACCGGCGACGAGAGCACGCTTCACTGCTGGACGCTCAGGTCGATCTGGTAGACGGCCAGGTTCTTGCCGCTGCCGTCGTCGGCCTGGATCTGCGTGACACCCGCGATGCCGTCAGCCGCCGCGAGCGCCGCGTTGCCCGGGGCCGAGGTGAAGGTCACCGGGCCGGCGGTCGTGACGCGCGTGAAGTGCCAGCTGCGGTCGCTGCCGTTGGTCGCCTTGGTGATGTTGGCGGTCGCCTTGACGTAGTTCACCAGCACGTCGCGGTTGGCGTCCGGGCTCTGGTAGATCGTCTTGCTGCCGTTCAGGCCCGGGAAGTTGCCGCCGCCGCTCGCGCGGTAGTTGTTCGTCGCGACGATGAACTGCGCGGCCGGGTCGACCGGCGCGCCGTTGTACGTGAAGTTCTTGATGCGGCTGCCCAGCGGCTGGGTCACGTCGATCTCGTACTTCATCGATCCGTCGCCGTCGAGCACGTCGAAGTTGTAGCCCGGGTCGGCGCTGACCAGCGCCTGCGGGGTCGTCTTCGTCGGGTCGATCTGGTTGAAGCGCTGGGCCGAGGTCTCGAGCCACGCCTTCAGGTCGGCGCCGGTGACGAGCACGGCCTGGATCGTGTTCGCGTACAGGTACAGGTCGGCCGCGTTGAAGATGGCCATCGGGCCCGCCGCGACGTTCGTGTAGTCGCCGCCGCCGGCGAAGCCGCTCTTGAACGGCGCGCTCACGGACAGCACCGGCAGCGCCTTGTACTGCGGCAGGTTCGCGGTGACGTACGACTTGACGTACGCGGCCTGCGCCTGGTTCACGACCTGGATCGCGGTGATGTCGCCGACGTCCGCGAAGTACGTCGTCAGGCGGAAGTCGGACGAGCCGATCGGCGTCTTCACGTAGGTGATCGTGCCCTGGTGCTCGGCCTGCACCAGCGGCGCGATCGTGGCGTCGGCGGCGACGTAGCTCTTGTCGGCGTTCTGCGTCGAGACGGTGGACGCGGCGGTCTGCGTCTTGTCGATCGCCCAGCCCGTCGGCGTGTACTTGACGGCGAGGTTGACGACGCCCAGGTTCTTGCCCCAGAAGTTCGCCATCACCGACGGCACGCCGGCCACGGTGCCGGCCTTCTTGTCGACGCCCGCGATGTTGAACGCGGCGACGGTGCTGGCGGCGTTCGGGAACACCTGGTGCATGTGGCCCTGCAGCAGCACGTCGATGCCCGGCACCTGCGCGAGGTACAGGTTGCCGTTCTCCATCGTCGGCGAGTAGGCCGCGCTGTCCGGGCCGCCGTGCGAGACGGCCACGATGATGTCGGCGCCCTTGGCCTTCATCTCGGGGATGTACTTCTGCGCGGTCTCCTGCAGGCCCGTCGTCGTGACGTTGCCGTCCAGGTTGCCCTTGTCCCAGGCCATGATCTGCGGCGGCGTGAAGCCGATGACGCCGATCTTGATGTCCGCGGTGACCGGCTTGCCGTCCGGGCCGGTGGCGGTCAGCGTCTTCGTGAGGATGACGTACGGGTCGAAGATCGGCTTGTTGTCGGTCGTGCTCACGACGTTGGCCAGCACCTGCGGATACGCCGGGCCCTGGCACTTCGCCTGGCTCGCGACGGCGGGCAGGTTCTTGACGTTGAACTGGTGGCCGGTGACCTGGCCGAGATACCCCAGGCCGTAATTGAACTCGTGGTTGCCGATGGTGCCGGCGTCGTAGCCGATCGAGTCCATCGCCTTGAAGATCGCGAGCTTGTCGGTGCAGGGGACCTTGTTGACGATCGCCTGGTAGTCGCCCAGCACGGTGCCCTGGATGATGTCGCCGGCGTCGAACAGCATCGTGTTCGGGTACTGCGCGCGCGCCGCCTTGATCAGTGTGGACGTGCGCTCGAGGCCGACGGAGTCGTCCTCGGCCAGCGTGTAGTAGTTGTAGCTGAGGATGTTCTGGTGCAGGTCGGTGGTCTCGAGCAGCGCCAGCGAGGCGGTCGTGCCCTGGGCGATGGCGACGGGGTGGTCGCTGTCGCCGCCGCAGGCGGAGAGGGTGGCGGCCGCGGCGAGCGCGACGACGAGTGCGCGGTGGTGCGGGCGCGCCGACGTGAAGATCTTGTTCATGGAATATTTCGATCTGGACAAAAGCCGCGAACCATAGGGGCCTCGCGTGACGGTGCGGTGACGTGTTCGTGACAGCGCGCCGCGGTGAACGCACGTTCCGTCGCGCCGTATGGTGTTGCGCAACCGCGTATTGCCTAGGGGAGTGCGGCGACGCCGCGACCTCGTTGGCCGATCTCGCTGTTTCGTCGCGTTACCGATGCATTAGGGGGGTATGTGCCGGCCGCGCCTGCTCGACCGCGCGATGCAGTTCGTCGGCCGGGATGCGCGGCTCGTCCGGCCGTCGTGCAGTTCGTCGGCTGCCGCTCGGTGTCCGCTGTCGCGTTCCCTACACTGCGCCGTCTTCCACTTCCCCGCACAACGACGATGACCTCGACCGGACTCCGACGCCTGCCCGTGTTCGCCACGAGCGCGCTGCTGGCGCTCGCCTGCGGCGCCGCCCACGCCGACGGCCTCGCCGACCTCCACGCCGCGCTCGCCCGCCTGCCCGGCACGACGCCGCTGAAGGCCACCATCGACGCGCGCGACTGGCGCCGCACCGGCGACGGCAAGGACGCCGAGGAGCACACCGGCAACGTGAGCCTCGGCCTGGAGGACGGCGCGCGCGGCCTCGCGCCGCTGTACGGTCGCGACCTGCTCGCGCGCGCCGACGCCGAGCAGCGCGCCGCGGTGAAGGACAAGAAGGCGGCCAAGCCGATCGAGCAGACGCTGGGCCAGCTGGGCATCGCCGAACTCCACGCGATCGCGTCCGCGGCGCCCGCGCTCGCGCGCGAGGTCGACGAGGCGACGTTCAAGGGCGAGTCGGCCGACACCGTGGACGGCAAGGCCGCGCGCAAGCTCGTGTTCGAGAGCGGCATCGACACCCTCGCCGAGAAGGATCGCAAGTACGCGAAGGAGTTCAAGTCGGTGCTGAGCGTCTGGATCGCGGCCGACGGCACGCCGCTCGCGAGCAGCCGCCGGCTCGACCTCTCGGGCAGCGCGTTCGTCGTCATCAAGTTCGAGATGCACGACGAGCAGACCCGCGGCTTCACGGTGGTCGGCGACCGCCTCGTCGCGTTGCGCGACGACGAGAGGGGCTCGGCCAAGGGCGCCGGCGAGAACACGGATTACCGCACCGAGCGGCACCTGCAGGTGCTGCCGTGAACGCGCGCCGGGTGCTGGCGCGGGCCTTCGCGGGCTCGCTGGTCGCCGCGGCGCTCGTGTTCGCGCCGGGCGCGTCGCAGGCCGCCGACGACGCGGCGACGCCGCACGAGCTGACGGCCGCCGATGTCGCCGCCTTCGTCGACGGCTACCTGCCGGTCGAGATGGACCGCGCCGGCATCAACGGCGTCTCGGTCGCGGTCGTCAAGGATGGCCAGGTGCTGCTCGCGCGCGGCTACGGCCTGGCCGACCGCGAGCGCCGTGTGCCGATGTCGGCCGACACGCTGATGCGCATCGGCTCGACCTCCAAGCTGTTCATGTGGACGGCCGTGATGCAGCTCGTCGAGCAGCACCGGCTCGAGCTCGACGCCGACGTCCAGCAATACGTCGACTTCCCGCTGCCGCGCGCCTTCGGCAAGCCGATCACGCTGCGTGCGCTGATGACGCACACGGCCGGTTTCGAGGATACGGTACGGGGCATGTGGGCGAAGGAGGGCGAGCCGCTCGACCTGCGCGACTACCTCGTGCACCACGTCCCCGCGCGCCTGTGGGCGCCGGGCACGGTGGTCGCCTATTCGAACTACGGCGCGGCGCTCGCGGGCTACATCGTGCAGCGCGTCTCGGGCGAGCCGTTCGACGCCTACGCGCAGGCCCATGTCCTCGCGCCGCTGGGCATGGCGCACACGACCTTCGTGCAGCCGCTGCCGCCGGGGCTCGCGCCGCTGATGTCGCGCGGCTATCTCGAAGGCGCCGACGCGCCGCAGCCGTTCGAGCTGATCCGCGTCGCGCCGGCGGGCAGCGTGTCGTCGAGCGCGGCGGACATGGCGCGCTTCATGATCGCCAACCTGCCGGACGACACGGCGGGCGCGCCCCGCGTCCTCCAGCCCGCGACGCTCGCGCAGATGCAGACGCCGCAGTGGTGGCCGCATCCGCGCGGGCCTGCGTTCGCGCTCGGTTTCTGGGAGGACCTCGCCTACCCGCAGCACGTCATCGGCCACGGCGGCGACTCCGAGTGGTTCCACACCGGCCTGTACCTGCTCCCCGCGCAGCACGTCGGCCTGTACGTCTCGCAGAACGGCCTCGGCAAGCACGTGCTGCGCGACCAGCTGATGCGGCGCTTCATGGCGCGCTACTTCCCCGCGCCGGCCACCGTCTTTCCGGCGGGCGCGCCGGCCGCGTCCGAGACCGACGGCCTCGCCGGCACCTACATGAGCAGCCGCCGCAACGAGAGCGGGCCGCTCTATCTCGCGGCGTTGCTGGGGCAGCAGGTCGTGCGGATCGACGGCGACGGCGTGCTGACCGTTGGTGGCGTCAACGGCCTCGACGATCGCCCCGTCAAGTTCCGCTCGCTGGGCCACGGCGTGTGGCAGAGCCCGGAGGATTCGACGCGCAAGCTCTTCTTCAACCGCGATCACACCGGCCAGTGGCAGATGGCCAACCACCTGCCGGTCGAAGTGGAGCAGCACATGCCGCTCGCGCGCGACGGCCGGCTGATGCGCGCGGTGCTCGGCGCGTCGCTCTTCATGATGCTCGCGACCTTGCTGGCGTGGCCCGTCGCCGCGATGATCCGCCGCCATCACGACGTGTTGCCGCCCGCCGATCCGCGCGAGCAGCGCGCACGCGCGTCGCTGCGGCTCGCGGCCTTCCTCGGCGCGCTGCCGTGGGCGCTCCTGTTCGTGCCGCTGACGCTCGTCGACAACGGCGGCGAGTTCGTGATGACAAACGTCCACGTGATCGACGGCCTGCGCGTCGTGCAGGCCGCGGCCTGGCTGGCGCTCGTCGCGGTGCCGCTCGCGGCCGGCGCGGCGCTGCGCGGCGCGAGCGCGCGCGGGGTGTGGTGGTGGAGCCGCATCCACGCCGTGCTGATGCTGCTGGCCGCGATCGGGCTCGCGTTCATGGCGTGGCAGGGGCATCTGCTGCTGGGGACGACGTCGCTCTGATACGACTCGCAACCGCTTTCAGCTTGGGCTCAGTGCAATGCGTCGGCGGCGACCGGACGGCGGCCGTTGTGGAGGTGAGCGGCGGCCACGGCGAGCCGTCCTCGAGACCACCAACCACAACGACCTCATCGATCGGAGTCAAGCCATGAAACCCGTCCTTCGCGCCGCGCTGGCCGCCATCCCGCTGCTGCTGTGCGCCTCGGCATTCGCCGACGACCTGGGCCAGCACCCGCACTACCTGCACGCACTGTCCGACCTGCGCGCGGCGCAATGGCAGGTCGACCATCGTCGGCCCGAGGACGGGCAGATCATGGAAGACGAGATGGTCGTCTCCGACGAAGTCGCCGCCGCGATCCAGGCCGTCTCGCACGCCGCGATGGCCGACGGCAAGGACATGAACTTCACCCCGCCGCCGGACGCGAACCCCGGCTACGCGGGCCGCCTGCACGCGGCCATCGACCTGATGCGCCGCGCCCGCGAGGACGTCGCGCGCCAGGAGGACGACGCCGCAGCGCGCGGCGCGCAACGGATGTCGGTGCTGCACATCGACGCCGCGCTGCATGCGGCCGATCGCGCGATCAACGGCGTGCGCCGCGAAGATTCGCGCGAGTGAGCGCGGCGCGTCGGCGCGGCGTCGCTCGCCACCGCCACGCCGACGTCACCCCGACACCTCGCGGCCTGCCGGTCTGCCAACAAGTTCACGCCGCGCGGTGCCTGCAGGCGATCTGCGCGACCGCGCCGCCGCTTATCCGGCCATCGGACAACGCGGCGGCGCGTAACGTTCAGGCTGTCGAAGGAAACCACCGCCATGCACAACGCCGCCCGCCCGTCCACGCCGAACTACCGCGCACCGATGCCCGACAAGGGCATCGACTGGGAGCAGTTGCCGTCGATGGCGCACCTCATCGCGCGCGTGAAGCCGCGCGGCATCGACGACGAGCCGGTGTGGGCCGAGACGATGCCCGTCGACTTCGACACGCTGTCGCCGTCCGACGCGTTCGTCGAGGCGCTGCCCGGCATCATGCTGCGCGAAGTCAACGAGCCCGACGTCTTCAAGCTGTTCTTCGACGGCGAGCGCTGAGCCGCGATCTTCCGTCACCGTCACCGTTGCGTCACATCGATTCGCGCAATGTTCATGTGACCGTCATTCGGGTTTCATCAAGCTGAACGATCCTCTCGGCAGACACAGTCGACCGCCGAGGGACACGATGGCCGCGATCCCCCCCGATCTTTCCTTTCCGCACCGGGCCGGGCTGATGCCGGCCTCGTTCCTGATCCTGCTCGCCGCGCAGTTCTGCTCCGCGCTGGCGGACAACGCGCTGCTGATCGTCACGATCGCCCTGCTGCAGCAGCAGGGCCTGCCGGCGTGGTGGGCGCCGATGTTGAAGGTCGGCTTCATCGTCTCGTACGTCGTGCTTGCGCCCTTCGTCGGGCCGCTCGCCGACGCGTTCCCGAAGGCGCGGCTGATGGCGTGGATGAACGCCGTCAAGGTGCTGGGCGTCGTGAGCCTGCTGGCCGGCGCGAACCCGATCGCGGCGTTCGTCGTCGTCGGGCTCGGCGCCGCGGCGTACGCGCCCGCGAAGTACGGCCTCGCGACCGAGCTCGTGCGCGTCGACCAGCTCGTCGCCGCCAACGGCTTCATCGAGGTCGCCGCGGTCTGCGCGGTGCTGCTCGGCACCGGCCTCGGCGGCCTGCTCGTGAGCCCGCTGTTCCTGTCGCTGTTCGGGGCCGGCGCGCACGCGTGCGTGCCGGCGTGCGCGGGCGGCGTGTTCCCGTCGCTCGTGCCGTCGCTCGTCGTGCTGCTGCTTGTCTACCTGCTCGCCGGCGCACTCAACCTCGGCGTGCCGGACAGCGGCGCGCGCTACCCGTCGACCGGGCTGCATCCGGTGGCGCTCGTGCGCGACTTCCTGCGCGCCAACCGCCTGCTGTGGCGCGACCCCGACGGCGGCCTGTCGCTCGCGGTGACGACGATCTTCTGGGGCGTCGGCGCGACGCTGCAGTTCGCCGTGCTGCGCTGGGCGAGCGAGCGCATGCACGTGCCGCTCGACCAGGCCGCGTTCCTGCAGGCCGCGGTGGCGGTGGGCGTGATCGCGGGCGCGGGCGCGGCGGCGCGCTGGGTGCCGCTCGCGCGCGCCAAGAACATGCTCTACGCGGGCGTCGTGTTCGGCCTGATGATGGTGTTCGTCGCGTTCACCAACACCTTCGTCTTCGCGATCCCGATGCTGATCGCGGTGGGCATCGTCGGCGGGCTGATGGTGGTGCCGCTCAACGCTCTGCTGCAGGACCGCGGCAACGCGTTGATGAGCGCGGGTCGCTCGATCGCGGTGCAGGGCGCCAACGAGAACGCGAGCGTGCTGGCCTTCCTCGGCGTCTACGCGGGCCTCGTCGCGTTCGCGGTGCCGCTGTGCGTGCTGATGACTGGGTTGGGTCTGCTGGTCGCGCTCGCGCTCGGTGCGCTGATCCTGCGCGAGCGCGCGCGGCAGCGGCGCTGCGGCGCGATCGCGGCCGACGCATCGCCCGTCACCGGGCTCTGAGGACCGCGGCGCGGTTCAGGCCGGCCGACGCCGGAGATCGCACGCCTCAGGCCGGCGAGCGTGGAAAGTCGCCGGCCTCAAGCAGGCGAGTGCGGCGTCGCGGCCAGCGCGTGGCCGAAGGCCGCGTCCCGCTGGCGCATCACCGAGGCGAGCACCTGCTCGAACTGCGCGACGACGCCGCTCCAGTCCAGCTCGAGCGCCGTCACGCGCGCCTGCGCGCCCATCGCGCGGCAGTGCGCGAGGTCGGACGCGACGCGCTGCGCCGTCGCGACGAAGGCGGCCGCGTCGCCGAACGGCACGAGCGCGCCGTTGACGTCGTGGCGGATCAGGCGCGCGGCCGCGGCGTAGTCGAACGCGACCACCGCGAGGCCGCTGGCCATGCCTTCGGTCGTGACGTTGCCGAAGGTCTCGGTGACGCTGGGGAACAGGAACAGGTCGGCCGACGCGTAGTGCGCGGCGAGGTCGTCGCCCGTGCGCTGGCCCGCGAAGACCGCGTCGGGGCAGCGCGTGCGCAGCTCCGCGTTCATCGGGCCGTCGCCGACGAGCAGTAGCTTCACGCGCGGGTTCTTCTGGCGGATCGCGTCGACCGCGGCGATGAACACGCCGAGGTTCTTCTCGGGCGCGAGACGGCCGACGTAGGCGACGACCAGATCGTCCGGGCCGGCACCCCATTGCGCGCGCAGCGTGTCGCTGCGGCGCGCCGGGTCGAAGCGGCGCAGGTCGACGCCGCGCGAAACGGTCGTCACGTTGCGGAAGCCGTCGGCCTCGAGCTCCTTGCGCAGCGCGTCGGTCGGCACCATCGTGCCCTGTGTCGCGTTGTGGAAGCGGCGCAGGTAGCCCATGATGGCCGTGCGCAGCACGCCGAAGCCGTAGTGCTGGCTGTAGGCGTGGAAGTTGGTGCGGAAGTCCGAGCACACCGGCAGGCCCAGCGAGCGCGCGGCCTGCAGCGCGGAGCGGCCGAGCGGGCCTTCCGTCGCGATGTGGACGACGTCGGGCCGCTCGCGCGTCCACAGCCGCACCAGCGTGCGCCTGCACGGCAGGCCCATGCGCAGGCCGGGGTAGCGCGGGATCGGCGCGCCGCGCATCAGCACTTCCTCGAAGCCGTCGCTGGACGCGGGCCGGTCGGCGCGCGCCTGGCGCGGGCGGATCAGCTGCACGTGGTGGCGGGCGCGCAGGCCCTCGACGATCTTCGCGACGGTGACCGCCACGCCGTTGACCTCGGGCGGGTACGTCTCCGTGACGCAGGCGATCCGCAGGGCACGTTGGTGGGCGGCAGGTTGATCCACGAGTCGTCCCTTCGATCGGGTTGCGATGGTGGCGCCATCATGACGAGGCGCTGCAACAGTTCGATGACAGCGCCGCGGCGTTTCGACTCGGCAAGTTCACGGCAACGACACGGCATTTTCATAATCCGCCTTCACCATGCCGTCACGCCTTCGTCGCCGACGTCTTCGGCGTGCGTCTTCACCACGAGGATCAACGTGAACAGCTTTCTCGAGACTCTCCGCGTCCAGCGCTGGGACGACCACCGCTACTACCACCACAGCCTCATCAACCAGAGCCTGCACCTCGTCAGCGCGATCAGCTTCTGCATCGCCTACGCGCTGCTGTTCGTCGACCCGGCGATCGCCGCGGTGCTCGCGTGGTGCGTCTCGATGACCACGCGCCAGGCCGGCCACTTCTTCTTCGAGCCGCGCGGCTACGACCACGTCAACCAAGCGACGGACGAGTACAAGGAAGAGATCAAGGTCGGCTACAACATCCGCCGCAAGATCGTGCTGATGAGCGTGTGGGTCGCGATCCCTGCCGTGCTGTGGTTCCAGCCGTCGGTGTTCGGCCTGATCGAGCCGGCGACCGACTTCCGCGGCTACGTGCACGACGTCGGCATCGCGTGGCTGTCGCTCGGCGCCGCCGGCCTCGTCTTCCGCGTGCTGCAGCTGTGGGCCACGAAGAGCTTCGTCGAGGGCCTCGCGTGGGGCACCAAGATCGTCACCGACCCGATCCACGACATCTACCTGTACCACAAGGCGCCGCTGCTGCTGATGCGCGGCCAGACGCTCGCCGAACCGCAGTCGCACTGACCTCGCCGCGGGCCGGCGCGCGCGCCGGCCCTGCGCCTTGTCGCCACGAACCCTCGCCGGGGCAACTGCCTCGGCCAGGGTTTTCTTTCATCCCGCGCGTCGGGGACTCAAGTCGGGGTCAGGTCTTGCCTGGCAAGTTTTCAATTTGCCGGGAAAGACCTGACCCCGAATTTCACGAATTCTCTACGGGTCAGGCAAAGCGTTGACGAATCATTTCCCGCAGGATGCCGCGGCGGATCGAGCGGTTGCTCTGGCCCGGATCGTCCCACCACCAGCCGTCGGCCTGCATCTCGCTCGCGGCGGCGACGAAGCGCTCGACCACGGCGTCGAAGTCGGCGTCGCCGTAGTTGAGGCTGAAGATGAAGCGGCCGGTGCCGACCCAGCTCAGCGCGAGGCCGTGCGCGCGCAGGTAGAACTGCAGCATCCAGTTGTAGCGCGACGGGGCCGAGTACAGCACCGTCCAGATCGACGACAGGTTGGCGATGCGCACCGGCACGCCGGCGCCCTTGAGCCGCGTGTTCAGACGCGCGGCGCGCTCGTTCCAGCGTTCGTCGAGGCCGTCGTACAGGGCCTGGATCTCGGGGCGCTGCAGGCGCGCGAGGAAGGCGTTCATCGCGCCCATCACGTACGGGTGCGAGTTGAAGGTGCCGCGGGCGAAGCAGATGTCGGCGGGACGATCCTCGCGGAAGCGCTTCATCAGCGCGCTCTTGCCGCACACCACGCCGACCGGCAGCCCGCCGCCCAGCGTCTTGCCGTAGGTGACCATGTCGGCCTGCACGCCGAAGTACTCCTGCGCACCGCCGGGGGCGAGGCGGAAGCCGACGAAGATCTCGTCGAAGATCAGCACGATGCCGCGCTCGGTGCAGACCGCGCGCAGCTTCTTCAGCCATTCGGTGTACGCGGCGCGGTCGAACGACGCGCGGCGGCCGCTGTCGACGAGCGACGAGTCGCCCGGCGCGCCGGAGTTCGGGTGCAGCGCCTGCAGCGGGTTGACGAGCACGCACGCGACGTCGCGCCGCGAGCGCAGCGACTTCAGCGCGCGGTCGCTCATCTCCTCGAGCGTGTAGGTCTCGCGCGGCGGCAGCGGGTTGCCGGGGCCGGGTTGCACGTCCTCCCACCAGCCGTGGTACGCGCCGCAGAAGCGCACGAGGTGCGAGCGCTTCGTGTGATAACGAGCGAGGCGCACCGCCTGCATCACGGCCTCGGTGCCGGACATGTGGAACGAGACCTCGTCGAGCCCCGAGATGCGCTGCAGGTGCTCGACGTTCTCGAGCAGGCACGGGTGGTACGCGCCGAGCACGGGCCCGAGCGCGTTGACCTTCGCGGCGCCCTCGGCGATGCACTCCTTGTAGACGTCGTAGCCGAACAGGTTGACGCCGTACGAGCCGGTGAGGTCGTAGAAGACGTTGCCGTCGAGGTCCTCGACCGTCACGCCGGACGAGGATGCCAGGAAGCTGCCCGTCTTCAGGTGCTGGCGCAGGTAGGGGCTGAACTGGTACGGCACGCGGTAGCTGCCGGTGAACTGCAGGTCGGAGATGCCTTCGCGCGCCTGCGCGGTCATCGCCGCGCTGCGCGGGAAGCGCTCGTCGTACAGCGCGGCGAGGCGCTCGAAGCCGGCGCGGCGGCGGGCGACGACGTCGGCGGGCGCGTCGTCCGACGCGAAGAAGCGTGCCTCGTCGTAGGCGTAGCCGGGCAGCAGCGACGCCACCCGCTTGGCCATGCGCGAGTGCCCGGTGAGCGACGCGTGCTTGGCGCGCGACAGCTCGAGCCGCCGCTTCGCCTTCGGCATCAGGAAGGCCAGCGCGCCGAGGGTCAGTGCAGAGAGGGCAAAGGTCGTTTCCATGATTCCCACAAAAGTGCGCACAAGCAGCGCACCCGAAGATTTAACAGCCTCACTTGACACACCGATGAAAAACGTCATTCGCAGTCTTCTCATGCAGGAAGACCTCAACTTTCTTGTCACGAATCGTGTGCCGCGCATCGCCCTGACGCGCTTCATGGGCTGGTTCAGCAAGATCCGCAACCCGCTTGTCTGCAGGCTCTCGATCGCGACCTGGAAGCTCTTCACCGACCTCGACCTGAGCGACGCGAAGAAGCAGCGTTTCGACAGCCTGCACGACTGCTTCACGCGCGAGCTCGTGCCCGGCGCGCGCGTGTTCGACGCCGACCCCGGCGTGCTCGCGAGCCCCAGCGACGCGATCGTCGGCGCCTGCGGCCCCGCGGCCGGCAACGAGGTGTTCCAGGCCAAGGGCTTCCCGTACCGCCTGGAAGAGCTGTTCGGCCCGACGAACGACGTCGCGCCGTACCGCGACGGCACCTACGTCACGCTGCGCCTCACGTCGGCGATGTACCACCGCTTCCACGCGCCGCACGACTGCGAGGTCGACCACGTCACCTACCTCAGCGGCGACGCCTGGAACGTCAACCCGATCGCGCTGAAGCGCGTCGAGAAGCTGTTCTGCAAGAACGAGCGCGCCGTGCTGCGCACGCGGCTGTCCGCGAGCGGCGCGCCGATCGCGATCGTGCCGGTCGCGGCGATCCTCGTCGCGAGCATGCGCTTTCGCTTCCTCGACGTGCTGCTGCACCTGCGCTACCGCGGCCCGAACGAGATCCCCGTGCGCGCGCGATTCGCGAAGGGCGACGAGATGGGCGGCTTCGAGCACGGCTCGACCATCATCGTGTTCGCGCCGAAAGGCTTCGAGCTGCACAAGGGCATCGTGCCGGGGGCGCGCATCCGGGCGGGGCAGGGGCTGATGCGGCTGCCGCGGTCCGCCTTGGCTGCCTGACTTCCGGACGACCCGAAGGCGGGGATGGCGGCGAGCGACGTCGGGGCTCGCGGGTGGAAATCGGATGTTGAAGACCCATCGATGGAGGTTGAACACCCTCGATGGGTGTCGAACACCCGTCGATGGGTCTCGAACATCCGTCGATGGGTCTCGAACATCCGGCGACGCATCAAAAAGAGGCATCGATGGATGTCGAACATCCATCGTCGGATGTCGAACATCCATCGATGGGTGTCGGAGATGGATCGATGCATCAAAAAGAGGCATCGATCCCTGTTGAACATGCATTGATGGATGTTCGAGATCCATCGATGGATGTCAAAGACCCGTCCATGGATGTCCAACATCCGTCGTCGGATGTTCGAGATGCAAATGGGGGTCTCAACGAGGCCGCTCGGGCCCGCGGGGCTCGATGGCCCGGCCGTCGATCGCTCAGGCCTCGTTGCCCGCGAGTGCGCTGGCGGGGGCGCCGGCGTCGACGCGCAACGCCATCAACCGCAGCGTCTGCGCGACGAGCTCGACCGGATACGCCACCTGCATCAGGTCCATCACCATGCGCAGCTCGGCGCGCTGGCCGCGCCACCAGCCGAGCTTCTCGGTCTTGCGCGACTGCGTCACGCCCGTCCAGTGCGCGACCGCCAGCGGCAGCGCGCCGGCGATGATGCGCTTGTTCATGAACACCTCGACGCCGAAGCGCGGCAGCGCGTTCACGTCGTGCAGCACGTCGGCGAGCAGCGCGCGGCTGAGCACGCGCTCGCCGGAGACGAAGTCGAGCCCGATCGCGCGGAAGATCGCGAGGCTGTTGCGGCGCAGGCTCATGCTGATGCGCGCCGTGCCGCGCAGCACCGGCTCGGCGAGCGCGGTGACGTCCTCGGTGCGCAGGCCCTGGAGGTCGGCGTCGAGCAGCATCAGCAGCTCGTGGCGCGCCGCGGCCACGCCGGTGGCCATCGCCGCGCTCTTGCCGCGGTTCACGTCGTGCGAGAGGAGGCGGACGTCCGGGAAGCGGCGGGCGACGGCGGCGGTGTCGTCGCGCGAGCCGTCGTCCACCACGATCACCTCCGCGAGCAGCGGATGCGCCGCCGCGACCTCGAGCACCGCGCCCAGGCGCGGGCCCTCGTTGTAGGCGCAGACGATGCACGTGATGCGCGCGCCGTTCGGGGCGGGCGCGGCGGGCGAGGGCGTGGCGGGCGAGGGCGCGGTCATGGGCAGGCCGATCGTGGCGTGGAGGCGGACCGGACTCTGGCAGGCGCGCGTGCCACGACCGTGACAGCGGCGCGACTTTGCAGGCGCGAAAAAGACGGTCACGCCGCCGTCACGCGGGCGCGCGGCGTGCGTCACGACACTGTCATCCGGCGCGCGTCCACTGCCGGGCGGACACGCCCCGGCTCCTGCGACAAGACGGCCGCCGACCCCTTGACGAGAACCCCCGCCATCTTGCTGCCTCCCGCGCCCGCACCGCGCGGCCGGATCCTCCCGGGCCGCGCGAAGACGCTGCTGTTCACGCTGCTCGCCGTCGCGCTGTGCGCGTGGGCGGTCGACTTCCTGTTCCGCGACGTGTCCTGGGCCGGCCTGAAGGCGTCGCTGGCGCGCCAGGATCCGTGGCGCGTCGCCGCCTCGCTCGCGCTCACCGCGGCGAGCTTCGCCTGCCTGGCCGCCTACGACGCGCTCGGCGCCGCGATGGTCGCGCCCGGCAAGGTGCGGCGGCGCACCGCGCTGCTGGCCGGCGCGTCGGCCAGCGCGGTCGCGAACACGCTCGGCTTCCACGCCGTCACCGGCAGCGCGGTGCGCGCGCACGTCTACGCGCCGGCCGGGTTGCGCGGCGCGGAGATCGCGCGCGTCGTCTCGCTGTCGTGGCTGTCGCTGATCGCAGGCAATGTCGCGATGCTGTCCATCGCCGAACTGTTGCAGTCGTGGGCGTCGCGCCACGCGTCCGCGCACGACGTCGGCGTTCATCTCGCGATCGGCGGGGCGCTCGCCGGCCTGCTGGCCGTGTTCGTCGGCTGGCTCGCGGGCGGGCCGCGGCAGCTGTCGATCCGCCGCGCCCGCTTCCCGCTGCCGGGCGCGCGGCGTGCGCTGGTGCTGATGGCGATCGGCGCGGTCGAGAGCGGCACCGCCGTCGGCGCGCTGTACGTGCTGCTGCCGGCCGACCTCGCGCCGCCGTTCGCGCTGTTCGCGGTGTCGTGCATCGCCTCGGTGGCGCTGGGGGTCGTCGCGCACACGCCGGGCGGCCTCGGCGTGTTCGAGGCCAGCCTCGCCGCGATGCTGGCCGGCCGCGGGCGCGCCGACCTGCTCGCGGCCTTCCTCGTCTACCGGCTCGTCTACAACCTGCTGC
Source organism: Burkholderiaceae bacterium (assembly GCA_030151165.1). The sequence goes on along the minus strand of JASLEM010000454.1, from coordinate 48,407 downwards.
CGTTCGCGCTCGCGGTGGCGGTGCTGGCCTGGCGCGCGTGGCGGCGGCGCTGAACCGGGCGATCCGGCGTTCCCCGGGGACGGGCTGCCGTTCGTCGATGCGTTCCCGCAGTTCGTCGGTTGCCGGTGGCGGCGCGGCGCCGGCTTCGCGAAGATCCAGGCTCCAGACCCTATCCAGCCCGAGGAGCGCGAGATGCACCACCGCCTGGCGTCCGTCGGCGCCGCCATGACCTTTCTCACCACCTGCCTGGCCGTGGCCGCCGCGGCCGTGCTCGTCACGCTCGCGCCGGGCGCGAACGCGGCGTCGCGCGGGTCGTCCGACTGCGCGGCGCTGACCGCGCCGGCGTCGGCCGCGGCACCCGCGCCGGTGCCCTCCGCTCGCGCCTGACCCGCCGCGTCAGTTCCGGCTGTGCGACAGCTGGAAGCTCTCGACGTTCGCGTTCTCGCCGATCACGCGCGCCAGCTCCGCCATCGACGTGCGCAGCTTCTTGTCGAACGCCACCGCGATGAAGTGCCATTCGACCGTGCCGCGCTGCGCATGGATCGACAGCGATCCCTCGGCGATGTCGTAGCCGTACCGCCGCACGGTCTGCGCGAACTCGTGCTCGTTCGGCGTCCCGCCGGCCTTGAACTGCACCGTCACCGAGATCGCCTCGTGCGACGGCAGCCAGCGCTCGAGCCGGTGCACCCACAGCATGCACAGGATCGACAGCCCCGACAGCAGGATCGCGGCCGAGTAGAAGCCGACGCCCACCAGCACGCCGATCACGCTGGCCGACCAGATCGAGGCCGCCGTCGTCAGGCCGCGGATGTTGAGGCCGTCCTTCATGATCACGCCCGCGCCGAGGAAGCCGACGCCGGTCACGATGCCCTGCACCACGCGCGTCGGGTCGACGTTGGCCAGCGCCGTGCCGTGCGCACCGCCGTACCAGAGGGCGGGGTAGCCGACGAAGGTCGTCAGCGCCGCCGACGACATGCACACCAGCCCGTACGTGCGCATGCCGATCGCGCGGCCGTGGAACGTCCGCTCGTAGCCGACCGCCAGCCCGAGCAGCAGCGCGAACGCCAGCGTGAGGAACATGGCCAGGTTGGCCGAGAACTCGGTCACCGACCAGTAGGCGGAGAGCGTGGCGTCCCAGATGGAATGCATGGTCGAGCGGGCGGCGGCGCCCGGGAGGTCGTGCGGGGCGCCCAGGTTACCCGAACGGCCGAGCTGGCCCGGCGGCCGCCGGGGTCGTCCATTGCCCTGTCGTGCAAGAGGGGCGGGAACCCAGTCCAATACGGGAAAAGGGCGTCGACCCGCCGCCGAGCCAGGTTGCGCCGATGTAAAGAATCGAACGTTGCTCGACATGGCGACCCTAACCCTCAAAGATCAACGCACACGCGCGCGAAGCGCACCTCGAAGGAGCTCGACATGAGCGCAGCACTCGACCCCCTCTCTCTTCATTCGCCGGCCCGCGCGCCGGGCCGATCCCTCGTCCGCACGGCCGGCCGCGGTGTCGCCATCGCCCTCGGCGCCCTCGCGCTGGCCTGCGCCGCCGGCAATGCCGACGCGCAACGCTACGGCGGCCATGGCGGCTACGGCGGCTACCACGGGGGTTATCACGGCGGCTACTACCGCGGCGGCGGCTGGGGCCCGGGCGTGTTCTGGGGCGGCATCGGCCTCGGGATCGGCCTCGGCCTGGCGACCGATTACGCCTACTACGACCGCCCCGACTACGTCGTCGTGAACCAGCCGCCGCTGTACTACGCGGCGCCGCCCGCGCCCGTCGCGGTCTATTCGCAGCCGGCGCCCGTCGCGGCGGCCGACCCGATCTTCTATCCGCGCAACGGCCAGTCCGCCGCGCAGACGGAAGCCGACCGCCGCAGCTGCAACCAGTGGGCGACCACGCAGCCGCGCGCGATGGCCGACGCCAGCATCTTCCAGCGCGCGACCTTCGCGTGCATGGACGGCCGCGGCTACACGGCACGCTGAGTGCGCGCGGCGTCGAGGCGGATCGCCCGCTAATTCGCCGCTAAGTCTGCCGCGCTAACGTCGCGGCATGACTGCTGACTTCCGATCCATCGCCGCCGCTCTCCTCGTGCTGCCCGCGCTCGCGGGCGCCGCCTCGCCTTCGTTGAAGGAGGTCGCCCGCATCCATGTCGGCGGCGAGGCGCGCTGGGACTATCTCGAGGTCGACTCGCCGAACCACCGCCTCTACGTCTCGCACGGCGGCGCAACGGAGGTGATCGACACGCAGTCCGACCGCGTCGTCGGCCAGATCCCCGACACCCCCGGCGTCCACGGCATCGCGCTCGCGCCCGACCTGGGGCTCGGCTTCATCAGCGACGGCAAGGCGGACGTCGTCACGGTGTTCGACCTCGCGACGCTCAAGACCGTGGGCAAGGTGCCCGTCGGCTCGAACCCGGACGCGATCCTGTACGACCCGGCCAGCCACCATGTGCTGACGTTCAACGGCAAGTCGAAGGACGTCAGCGTCATCGACACGGCGCAGCGCAAGGTGATCGCCACGACGCCGGTCGGCGGCAAGCCCGAGTTCGCGCGGCTCGGCCAGGGCGGCCGCGTCGTCTTCAACATCGAGGACACCAGCGAGCTCGCGGTGATCGACCCCGCGAGCGGCCAGCTGCTGCGCCGCCAGCCGCTCGCGCCTTGCGACAGCCCGTCCGGCCTGGCCGTCGACGACCGCTGGCGCAGCTACTCGGTCTGCGAGAACCAGCACATGGTCGTCGTCGACGCCGGCGGCAAGCTCGTCGGCGACGCGCCGATCGGCGCCGGCGCGGACGGCGTCGCCTGGATGGACGGCGCGGCGTACAGCGCCAACGGCCAGGACGGCACGATCAGCGTCGTGCGCGACGGGGCGGGCGGCAAGCTCAAGACCGTCGAGACGATCCCCACCGCCCACGGCGCGCGCACGATCGCCGCCGATCCGGCCACCCATCGCCTCTACCTGCCGACCGCCGACCTGCTGCCGGCCGCCCCCGGATCGCGCCCGGCCGGCGTCGCCGGGTCGTTCTACGTGCTGGTGCTCGAGACGGTGCGCTGAGGCGGGCCGCCATTGCCGGGCGCGCCGTGCCAACCGCCGCGGCCCGCGTTCCACCCTTCGCCGGACGATCCCCATGAGACCCGTGTCCCGAGCCGCGTCGCTCGCGTTCGCCGCCGCATGCGCGGTCGCGTCGGCCGCCGGCTGCGCCAGCTACCAGCCGTCGACGCTGCCCGAGCAGGCGCGCCTCGAACGCGACGTCGCGCGCCTGGCTGTCGACGTGGCCGCGATGCCCTCGACCGCGCTGCGCACCCACCGCTTCGATCCGTCGGACGGCTTCGACATGACCGAGGTCGCGATGCTCGCCGTCGTCAACAGCCCCGACCTGCGCGCGTTGCGGGCGGACGCGGGCGTCACGCGCGCGCAGGCCTTCTCGGCCGGCTTGCTGCCCGACCCGCAGCTGTCGTTCAGCCGCGAGACCGCGCTGCACCCGGGGCCCGGCACCAGCGTCGCCTTCACGGCGGGCCTGACGGTCGACATCGCGGCGCTGCTCGCGCATTCCGCCGCGAAGGACGCGGCCGATGCCGAGGGCCGCAAGGCGAACCTCGACCTGTTGTGGCAGGAGTGGCAGGCGGTCGCGAAGGCGCGCCTGCTGTTCGTCAAGATCGGTGCGCTGGCCCGATCGAACGCAGTGCTCGCCGACCAGTGCACCGCGTTGCGGCGCCGCCTCGACGACGCGCAACGGGCGGTCGACCGGGGGCTCGTCACCCGCGACGCCGTCGCGCCCTTGCTGGCGGCGTACGACGACGCGAGCCGCCAGGAGGTCGACACCGAGCGCCAGGGCAACCAGGCGCGCCACGACCTCGCCGCCTTGCTCGGGCTCGATCCCGACGTCGAGCTGCGGCTGGTCGGCGACAGCGACGTCCCCGCGCTCGACGAGGACCGCGTGCGCGACGCGCTGGCCGTGGCCCCGCGCCGCCGGCCCGACCTGCTCGCGCTGCAGGCCGGCTTCGAGGCGCAGGACGACCGCTACCGCGGCGCGATCCGCGGCCAGTTCCCCGCCATCACGATCGGCCCGACGCGGGCGCGCGACACCAGCTTCGTCGACACGCAGGGCTTCGCGCTCGGGATCACGTTGCCGCTGTTCAACCGCAACCGCGGCGCGATCGCGATCGAGTCGGCCACGCGCGACAAGCTGCGCGAGGACTACCAGCAGCGCCTCGACGCCACCGCCGGCGACGCCCACCGCCTGCTCGCCGAACAGGCGATCCTCGCGCGCCAGCTCGCCGAGATCGATGCTTCGCTGCCGGCCCTCGCGCAGGCCGCCGAGCGTGCCGGCGCCGCGTTCCAGGCCCGCAACCTGGATGCGCTGGCGCTGACCAGCATCGAGGGCGCGCTGCTCGCGCGCCGGCTCGAGCGCGTGAGCGTGCACGAGGCGATGCAGGAGCAGGCCATCGCGCTCGAGGCGCTGCTCGGCACGCAGCTCGACGCGCCTTCCAACCTCTCGCACGGACACTCCTCATGAAGCGTTCCACTGGCTGGGGGCTCGCCGCCCTCGTGATCGTCGCCGCCGGCCTGGGCGGGTGGTGGAAGGGCCGTGGCGCGGCCGACGGCGCGGCCGCGGACGCCGCCGCGCCGGCGCCGGTCGCGCAGGTGCGCAGCGAGGTGCCGCGCGTGCAGGGCGTCGCGCAGACGCTCGATGTCGTGGGCGAGGTGAGCGCGAGCCAGGCCAGCGGCCTGAGCTTCGCGCGCGCCGGGCAGGTAACGCAATTGTCGGTGGTCGTGGGCGACCGCGTCGCCGAGGGGCAAGCGCTCGCGACGCTGGTGCCCGATCCGGCCGTCCGCCAGGCGTGGCAGCAGGCGGTCGACGCCGTCGGCCTGGCCAAGCGCGAATGGGATCGGCAGCAGCAGCTGATGGCCGCGCACCTGGCGACGCAGTCGCAGGTCGACGCCGCCGAGAAGGCGTGGCGCGACGCGCAGGGCGCGCTGAAGGCGCTCGACGAGCAGGGCGGCGGCCAGGGCACGAGCGTGCTGAAGGCGCCGTTCGACGGCGTGGTGACGGCCGTCGCCGCGCTGCAGGGCGACCGCGTGCAGGCCGGCGCCGCCGTGCTGCAGGTCGCGCGTGCGGACGTGTTGCGCGTGGTGCTGGGCATCGAGCCGGGCGACCGCGGACGCGTGCGCGAAGGCACGCGCGTGACGTTGCGCCAGGCGGTCGGGCCGTCGGCGAGCGCGTCGGCGGTCGACCTGAAGATCAGCGCGGTGCAGGCGGCCGTCGACCCGAAGACGCAGCTGCTCGGCGCCATCGCGCTGCTGCCGCGCGGCCTCGCGGCGTCGTGGGCGCCGGGCATGAAGGTGACGGCGCGCCTGCAGCTGGGCGACGTGCAGGCGCTCGCGCTGCCGCGCGACGCGGTGCTGACGGACGAGCGCGGCGACTACGTCTACCAGGTCGCCGGCGGCAAGGCGCATCGCGCGGCGGTCGTGCGCACGCTGGACAACGGCACGCTGGTCGCGATCTCCGGCCTGGCCAACGCGGCGCTGCCGGTCGTCGTCGAAGGCAACTACGAACTGCAGGACGGCATGGCCGTGAAGGACGCCGTGCCATGACGTTCAGCGACTGGGCCTCGCAGCACCGTCGCTCGCTGCTGTTTCTGCTGCTCGTGGCCGCGATCGTCGGCGCGGTGGCGACCTTCCGCCTGCCGTCCTCGCTGTTCCCGACGGTCGACTTCCCGCGCGTCGTCGTCTCGATGGACGCCGGCGACCGGCCGGCCGAGCAGATGGAGGCGACGGTCACGCGGCCGATGGAGCAGGCGATCCGGCGCGTGCCCGGCGTGAGCAGCGTGCGATCGACGACGAGCCGCGGGTCGGCCGAGATCTCGGTGAGCTTCGACTGGGGCACCGACATGGCGTCCGCGACGCTGCAGGTCAACGCGGCCACCGCGCAGATCGGCCCGACGCTGCCGGCCGGCACGCTGGTCACCACCAAGCGCATGGATCCGACGGTGTTCCCGATCATCGCGTACAGCCTGACGTCGACGACGGTCTCGCCCGCGACGCTGCGCACCGTGGCCGACTACCAGATCGCGCCGATGCTGTCGGGGATCGCGGGCGTCTCGCGCGCGGACGCGATCGGCGGCGCGGTCGACGAGTTCCACGCGGTCGTCGACCCGGCGAAGCTGCAGGCGCTCGGACTCACGATCGACGACGTCTCGAAGGCCGTCGCGGCGACGAACGTCGTCACGGCCGCGGGCAAGCTCGAGGACCGCTACAAGCTGCTGCTCGTGCTGGCCGACGCGTCGCTGAAGACGGCGGACGACCTCGGCGAGACGGTCGTCGCGCAAGGTGCCACGGGCCTCGTGCGCCTGCGCGACGTCGCGACGATCCGCCACGCGCAGGAGCCACAGTGGACGCGCGTGACGGCCGACGGCCGCGACGCGGTGCTGGTGTCGATCTACCAGCAGCCGGGCAGCAACAGCGTGCAGATCGCGACGGACGTGAAGAAGACGCTCGCGCAGCTCCAGCCGCAGCTGCCGCCGGGCATCCGCATCGCGAACTGGTACGACCAGAGCGACCTCGTCGTCGCGTCGGCCGCGAGCGTGCGCGACGCGATCCTGATCGGCGCCGTGCTCGCGGCCATCGTGCTGCTGGTGTTCCTGCGCAGCCTCAAGGTGACGCTCATCGCGGTGCTGGTCGTGCCGACCGTGCTCGCGATCACCGTGGTGCTGCTGTCGCTGATGAAGCTCAGCTTCAACGTGATGACCCTCGGCGGCATGGCGGCGGCGGTCGGGCTCATCATCGACGACGCGATCGTCATGACGGAGCACATCGTCCGCCGCCTGCGCGATGCGGACGCGCAGGCCGGCGACGGCGCCGCCGCGACCGTGCGTCGCGCGGCCACCGAGTTCCTGCGGCCGCTCGCCGGCTCCAGCGCGGCGACGCTCGTGATCTTCGCGCCGCTGGCCTTCCTCACCGGCGTGACGGGTGCGTTCTTCAAGGCGCTGTCGATCACGATGGCCGGCGGCCTGTTCATCTCGTTCGTGGTGACGGCGGTCGGCGTGCCGCTGCTCGCCGGGGCCTTCCTCGGCGAGCGCGACACCGCGCACGAGGACGACGGCCGCGTGAACGCGTGGTGCCGCGCGCGCTACGGCGCGCTGATGACGCGCCTCGTCGCGCGGCCCGCCTGGGTGTTCGTCGCGGTGATCCCGCTCGTCGCGCTCGGCGGCTTCGCATTCACGCAGGTCGGCTCGGGCTTCATGCCGTCGATCGACGAGGGCGGCTTCGTGCTGGACTACAAGAGCGCGCCCGGCACGGCGCTCACCGAGACGGATCGCCTGCTGAAGCAGGTCGAGCGGATCATCCTCGCGACGCCCGACGTGCAGACCTTCTCGCGCCGCACCGGCACCGGCCTCGGCGGCGGGCTGAGCGAGGCGAACTCGGGCGACTTCTTCATCCGGCTGAAGACGAGCGGCCGGCGGCCGGTCGACGTCGTGATGGAGGAGATCCGCACGAAGGTCGAGCACGAGGTGCCGGGGCTGTCGGTCGAGATGGCGCAGCTGATGGAGGACCTGATCGGCGACCTCACCGCCGTGCCGCAGCCGGTCGAGATCAAGCTGTTCTCGGACGATGCCGCACAGCTCTCGAAGACCGCGACCGACATCGCGGCGCGCCTCGCGAAGGTGCCCGGCGCGGTCGACGTGCGCGACGGCATCAACCCCGCGGGCGACGCGCTCGAGATCCGCATCGACCGCGCGCGTGCCGCGCTCGAAGGGGTCGATCCGGCGGCGGTCGCGCAGTCGGCCACCGACGCGCTCGCGGGCAACGTCGCGACGCAGATGCTCGTCGGCGTGAAGACGGTCGGCGTGCGCGTCGTGGCGCCGGAGGCGTCGCGGCGCAATGCCCACGACGTGGGCGTGCTGCCGATCCGCGCGCCGGACGGCCACGTGTTCCCGCTGGCGCGTGTCGCGCGCATCGAGGCCGTGGTCGGCCAGCCCGAGATCGACAAGGAGAACCTGAAGCGCATGGTCGCGGTGACCGCGCGCCTCGACCAGCGCGACCTCGGCTCCGTGATGGCGGACGTGAAGACGATGCTGTCGGGCGCGGGCGTCATCCCGCCCGGCGTGCACTACGAGCTCGGCGGCCTGTACGCGCAGCAGCAGATCGCGTTCGACGGCCTCGTCAAGGTGTTCGCCGCCGCGGCCGTGCTCGTGTTCGTGCTGCTGCTGTTCATCTACGAGCGTTTCGCGGTCGCCATCGCGATCGTCGCGACCTCGCTGCTGTCGGTCTCCGCGGTCTTCGTCGGCCTCTGGCTGACCGGCATCGAGCTGAACATCACGGCGATGATGGGGATGACGATGGTGATCGGCATCGTGACGGAGGTCGGCATCTTCTACTTCTCGGAGCAGCGCGAGGTGGAGGCGGGCCGCAGCGTCGCCGAGTCGCTGGTGCTGGCGGGCCAGAACCGGATGCGGCCGATCGCGATGACGACGATCGCCGCCATCCTCACGCTGCTGCCGCTCGCCTTCGCGATCGGCCAGGGCTCGGAGATGCAGCAGCCGCTGGCCATCGCGATCATCTCCGGCCTGGTGGTGCAGCTGCCGCTGGTGCTGCTCGCGATGCCGGCGTTCTACACCTTGATGCGGCGCGATCCGCCCGGGACAGCGCCGCCGCGCCGGCCTCAATAGGCGTAGCGCGCGCCGATGCTGAAGCCCTTCAGGTGGCCGCCGGCCCAGCAGTGCGGCGCGTCGCCGTTCGGGTCGAACCCGGTGCCGTCCGGGTTCGAGGCGTCGTGGCAGTCGGTCGTCACGCCGCGGCCGCCGGCGCCCAGGTCGTAGTGCGACGCGAAGTGGTTGAGCGTCTCCGCGTAGTCGGCGTAGAAGCTCAGCTGCTTGTCGACCTGGTGCTTCCAGGCGAACGCGAACAGGTTCGCCGCGTTGTCCTGGCCGACGCCGCCGGGCGTGTTGTGCTGGCCGGGGTCGCCCGGCGTGCGGCCGGCGTGGGCCCAGCCGAAGTGCGCGGAGTCGGCGTCGGTCACGGCCTGGCTCACCGCGAGCCACGTGCCGTTGCGGCTGCGCTCGTTCTGGTACGCCAGCGCGGCGGGCACGCTGCGCTTCAACTGCTCCCAGATCGCGCTGACGGTCGTGCCGGTCGCGGCGAGGTGGTACTGGGCGCCGACCTTGGCGGCGTGCTCGTCGGCGACGTCGCGCGGGTCGAAGGTCGGCAGGTCGCTCGTGCGGTTCACGCCCTTGTGCAGCTCGTAGGCGCCGGTCACGTACAGCCCGCCGAGGCGATAGGCGACGTTGCCGCTGTACGCCGTGCCGAACGCGCCGTCGTTGCAGGCCTGCGGCGTCGCGCCGCTGCCGGGGATGTTGCCGCCGGCGCAGTCGACCTCGCCGGCCGCGAGGTTGCTGTTGTCGGAGGCGCGGTTCTGGCCCGGCGCGACGAGCAGGTTGACGCTGACCCCGCCGAAGCTGGGCGACTCGTACCAGATCGCGTGGTCGAGGCGCGTGCCGAACTCGACGCGGTTGTCGCCGCCGCTGTTGCCCATGATCGCCGCGTAGTCGCCCCAGGTGCCCACGAACGGGTTCATCGACGCGGTCGAATTCTTGTACGGCGCGTCGGTCTTGCCGATCTTCACCGCGCCCCAGTCGGCCGACGCGAAGCCGATGTAGCTGTTGCGCGAGGTCAGGCCGCCCTTGACGACGTCGCTCGTGTTGCTGTTGCTGCCGTTGGTGCCCGATGCGGCGGACACGTCGATCTGCGTCTCGAGCTGGTAGACGAAGCGCGCCGGGAAGCTGCCGAGCGACTGGAAGCCGCGCACGCCGACGTAGGAGATGTTGCTCGAGATGTCCTTCAGCCAGCCGCCGTTGCCGACCGGCGCGGCGCCGTCGGCGCGCAGGCTGGAGATGCCCTTGCTGGAGGTGTCGGCGGACAGGTCCAGCACGCCGTACAGCGTCGCCTCGCCGCCGCGCGTCAGCAGCGTGAAGCCGTCGCCGGCCTTGCGCTCGAAGAAGCTGTTGCCGGACGAGGTGGACGATGTCGCGGCGGCTGCCATCGGCGGTGTCGCGGCAGGCGCATTGGCCGACGTCGCTGCGGCGGGTGCGAGCTGCGCGCGCAAGGCGTCGAGCTGCTGCTGGAGTTGATCGATCTTCTGCAGCACCTCCTGGTTGCTGGTCTGGGCGGTCGCCGGATTGCCGAACGTCGCGCAGGCGGCGGCTGCAATGAGCGTGAGTCTCCTGGAACGGGAAGTCATGGCCATGTCGTCTCCGATTTGAATGATGGAAATTGCGGCCCGTGGAAATCCCGCCGAGCAGATGAGTCGGCGAGGCCTTTCCATCGGCGTCGGGCATGCGGCGGCGCGACCCGGGTTCGAACCGCGTCTCGCCGGCGATGCGGCGCCGTTGTCGGGCGTTGTCTCTGGGGCTGTGGAACTCGATCGAAGCTCGCGCGGATCGCTCGCGCTCCTGAAGCGGAGCCGGCGACCCGTCGACGGGATTCGGGAGTTAATGTGGATCTGCCGGGCAGGCCGTCTCTTGACTCACGTCAATTCGGCGACAATTGCCGTGCTCGTTATCCCGCAATTCATGGCGAGTCTGTCGAATAACTTAATTGACGGCCGGTACGCCGGATTAATTGGGTGAACCGAGTCATCGCAATGCAATTGGAATTGCAATGACATTGTCGTTATTCGGGCAATGGACCGCCGTCCGGCGCGAGGCTAGGCGCGATGAATTAGGAAAGAATTAGGTTGCCGGGCCCGGCGCTGTCTCCAAGCTGAAGGCGCCTCGTCGCTCCGGTGATCGGGGCCCTAACGGTGCGCTAAGGCAGGTGCAGTAGTCTTGGCGCCGGGAACCGATGGAACGGCCGGAGGAAGGGCTCGATGCGCGTGCTGCTGGTGGAAGACGATTCGATGCTGGGCCGCGCCGTGATGCAGGCGCTGCACGACGCGTCGTACGCCGTCGACTGGGTCACCGACGGCACGCAGGCCTCCGCGGCGCTGGCGCGGCACGAGTTCGAGCTGATCCTGCTCGACCTCGGCCTGCCCGGGCAGGACGGCCTCGAGGTGCTGCGCCGCCTGCGCGCGGCCGGCGACTCGACGCCCGTGCTCGTGATCACCGCGCGCGACGGCGTCGACCAGCGCATCGAGGGCCTCGACATCGGCGCCGACGACTACCTCGGCAAGCCCTTCGCGGTCGGCGAGCTCCTCGCGCGCCTGCGTGCGCTGGTGCGGCGCCGCGCGGGCGCGGCCAGCTCGGTCCTCCAGAACGGCGTCGTGACGCTGGAGCTCGCGACGCGCCAGGCGATCGTCGACGGCGAGGCGATCGACCTCTCGAGCCGCGAGTTCGCGCTGCTGCAGGCGCTGATGTTGCGTCCCGGGGCGGTGCTGTCGCGCGCGCAGCTGGAGCAGGGCATCTACGGCTGGGGCCAGGAGGTCGAGAGCAACGCCGTCGACGTGATCATCCACGGCCTGCGCAGGAAGCTGGGCGCGCGCCGCATCCGCAACGTGCGCGGGCTGGGCTGGCGCGTCGAGCGGCCGGGCGAGCGCGCCGGCGACGACGAGGGCCGCGCATGAACGCCTCGCTGCGCCGACGCCTGTTCCTGTGGCTCGCGGGCGCCATCGTCGCGATCAGCGCGGCGATGGCGGGGCTGTCGTTCGTGCTCGCGTACCAGGACGCGAACGACCTGCAGGACACGCTGCTGAAGCAGGTCGCCGGCCTGCTCGCGGCCGAGGCAGCGTTGCCGCCCACGGCGCGCTTCGTGCCGCGCGACGGCGAGGACGCCGAGACCCATCTCGTCGTGCGCCCGCTCGGCGCGGGCGGCGTCGACCCCGACCCGCGCATCGACGTGCTGCTGCCCGACGACCTGCCGCCCGGCCTGCGATCGATCGAGGCGAACGGGGTGAGCTGGCGCGTGATGGTCGGCCGCAATGCGGGCGGCCAGCGTTTCGGCGTCGCGCAGCGGCAGACGGTGCGCGACGAGCAGGCCCAGTCCGGCGCGATGCTGACGCTGGTGCCGATGCTGGTGCTCGTGCCGGTGCTGCTGCTGGTGGTGCACCTGCTGCTGCGGCAGGGGTTCGCGCGGCTCGTGTCGCTGTCGCGCGAGCTCGACGAGGTGGACGACGGCCACCTGAGCGCGCTCGACCCCGCGGACGTGCCGCAGGAAGTGCTGCCGCTGGTGCAGGCCGTCAACGGCCTGCTGCGCCGGCTCGGCGCGACGCTCGAGCTGCAGCGCCGCCTCGTCGCCGACGCCGCGCACGAGCTGCGCACGCCGGTGGCGGCGACGCGCGTGCAGGCCGACAACCTCTCGCACGCCGACCTGCCCGACGAGGCGCGCGCCCGTCTCGCGATCCTGCAGGGCGGCCTGCGCCGCACGTCCGACCTGATCGAGCAGCTGCTGAGCCTCGCCCGCATCCAGGGCGCCGGCGCGGCGGCGGCGCCGTTCGCGCTCGACGCCGTCATCCGCTCCGCCGTCGAACAGACGTTGCCGTTCGCGGAGTCCCGCGGCGTCGACCTCGGCTGCCCGAGGCTGGATGCGGCGGTGATCGTCGGCGACTCGCTGCACGCGTTCGCGCTCGCGCGCAACCTCGTCGACAACGCGGTGCGCTACACGCCCGCCGGCGGCTCGGTGGACGTCAGCGTGGAGGTCGACGGCGCGGACGTCGTGATCGTCGTCGAGGATACCGGCCCCGGCATCGACGCCCCGCAACGCGAGCGCGTGTTCGAGCCGTTCTTCCGCATCCTCGGCTCGCAGCAGCCTGGCAGCGGGCTCGGCCTCGCCATCGTGCGCAGCGCGGCGCAGGCGCTCGGCGGCCGCGTCGCGCTGGCCGGGCGGCGCGACGCGCGCAGCGGGCTGCGGGTCACGTATCGGCAGAAGCGCGTCGCGGCCGTGGCGCCGGGCTGACGCATCCGCCCGCGGTCACTGGCCTGCCGGCGGCTCCCACAGCTCGACCTTGTTGCCTTCCGGGTCGACGACCCAGCCGAACTTGCCGTACTCGGACTCGTCCAGCTTGTCGATCACGGTGCAGCCCTCGGCGCGAAGCGCGGCGAGCAGCGCGGGGAGATCCGCCACGCGATAGGTCACCATGAACGACGGCTGGCCGGGGCCGAAGTCCTCGCCTTCGTGGCCGCAGACGCGCCACGCGGTCGTGCCGGCGACGGGCTGGCCGGCCTCGTCGACCCAGTCGAGCGCGGCGCCGCCCCAGGATTGCACGTCGATGCCGAGGTGGGTGCGGTACCAGGCCTGCTGGGCTGCCGGATCCCGGGCCTTGAAGACGATGCCGCCGATGCCTGTGACGCGTCGCATGGGTCTGCCTCTCGTGGGGAAGGAGCGCCGAATATAGCGCGGCCGTGCTCGCGCCGAATAAGCATCGACGGTTTGATTCGTGGAGCTTGGCGCCCGCGTTGACGAACATCCGGGACGATGCCGAACGCCTCCCTCACGCCGCCGTCCGATCCGCGCGTGCTCCCGCAGTGGCGCACGTGGCTCCTGGTCCCGACGGTCTACGCGGCCTGGGCGCTGGCCGTGGCGGGCTGCCAGGCGGCGGGGCCGGTCGCGGGGTCGATCGGGCTCGTCCTGGCCACCTGCTGGTTCACCAGCCTGCAGCACGAGCTGATCCACGGCCACCCGAGCCGGAGCCGGCGCGTGAACCGGCTGATGGGGCTCGCGCCGCTCGCGGTCTGGTACCCGTACGACCTCTACCGGCGCAGCCACCTCGCGCATCACCGCGACGAACTGCTGACCGAGCCGGGCATCGACCCCGAGAGCAACTACATCGACGACGCGACGTGGCAACGCCTCGGGCGCTTCGTCCGGCCGATGTGGATCGCGCAGCGCACCGTGCTGGGCCGCTGCCTGCTCGGGCCGGCGATGGTGATCGTGCCGACCTGGCTGGACATCGTCCGGCGGCCGCTGCGCGGCGACTTCAGCCAGGCGCGGTCGTGGGCCGTGCACCTGGTGCTCCTGGCCGCGATGCTGGTCGCGCTCGACCGGGTCGCCGGCATCGGGCCGCTGCGCTACCTGCTGACCATCTGCTATCCGGCACTCGGGCTCGCGATGTTCCGATCGTTCTACGAGCACCGGCCCGCGGCCGAGGCGGCGCATCGGGTCGTCGTCAACGAGGCGGCGCTGTTCTGGCGCATCCTCTATCTCAACAACAACTACCACGCGGTGCATCATGAGCGGCCCGACCTGCCGTGGTACCTGCTGCGGCGCTTCTACCTCACGAACCGGCCGGAGGTGTTGCGGCGCAACGGCGGGTTCGTGATTCCGGGCTACCTGTCCCTGGTGAGGCGCCATGCGATGACGACCGTCGATTCCCCCGTCCACCCCGCGCCGGCCGAACGCTGATGCGCGTCGCCTCGCTGCCGATGTACGACGCCGACCCGCCGGCCGTCGCCGCCTGGTGGCGCGCGATCGCGCGGGCGTTGCGCGCGCGGGGCGTGGCCGACGTGCCGGACGCCCTCGACGCGCCCGCCGATCTCGATGCGCACTGGCGCGACCCGCGCCTGCTGCTGAGCCAGGCCTGCGGCTATCCGCTGGTGACGACGCTGCGGCACGAGGTGCAGGTCGTCGGGGCCTTCCGCTACACCGCGCCCGGGTGCTCGGGCATCGACTACCGCAGCGAGCTCGTCGCGCGGGTCGACGACGCCGACACTCTCGAAGGTTTTCGCGGCCGCGTCGCCGCGATCAACTCGAAGGACTCGCACTCGGGCTTCAACGCGCTGCGCGGGCTCGTCGCGCCGCTCGCGCGCGACGGCATGTTCTTCGCCGGCCACCTCGTCTCGGGATCGCACCGCGCGTCGCTGGCGGCGCTGCGATCGGGGAGCGCCGACATCGCGGCCATCGACGGCGTGAGCCTCGCGGGGCTTCGCCGGCGCGAGCCGGAATCGCTTCGAGGGCTGCGCGTGCTGGGCTCGACCGCGCCCGCGCCCGGCCTGCCGCTGGTCACGTCCGCGTCCACCTCGCCCGCGGCGCTGGCCACGCTGCGCGAGGCGCTCCACGCGGCCTGCGGCGACGCGACGGCGGCCGACGCGCGCGAGGCCTTGTTCATCGGCGGCTTCGAGGCCGTGCCGGCGCGGGCCTGGCAGGGGATCGAGGACGTCCGCCGGAGCGCGGCGGGCCTGAACCTCGGCCTGGCCTGAGCCGTCAGTCTGTCGACGGGCTCGTCGCGCCCGCGATCCGCTCGCCGGCCAGCAACGGCGTCGCGCCGGCAATTCCGGCGGGCGCGGCGCTTGCCGCCAAGCGCGCTTGGCGGGCGCATGGCCGGCTCGCCCATCGCAACGAAGGACAGGCATGACCCAGACCGTGGCCGACGTGATCGTCGAGGTATTGAAGGACGCCGGCGCCCGGCGCTGCTATGGCGTGGCCGGCGACACGCTGAACTACGTGACCGACGCCATCCGCCGCAGCGACATCCGCTGGGTGCACGTGCGGCACGAGGAAGCCGGCGCGTTCGCCGCCGGCGCCGACGCCTTCCTCACCGGCGAGCTCGCGCTGTGCGCCGGCTCGTGCGGCCCGGGCGGCCTGCACTTCATCAACGGGTTGTGGGAAGCGAACCGCAACCGCGCGCCGGTCGTGCTGATCGCGAGCCAGATCGTGCGCGACGAACTCGGCTTCGATTTCCCGCAGGAGGTCGACTTCAAGTCGGTCTACCAGTCCGGCACCGTGTTCTGCGAAGAGATCCGCACGCCCGAGCAGGCGCGGCGCATGACGGCCATGGCCGCGCAGGCGGCGATCGCGAAGAGGGGCGTGGCGGTGCTCATCGTGCCGGTCGACGTGTCCAGCGCGAAGGCGCCCGACGAGCCCGCGTTCGCGGTGCATCGCGCGCGGCCCGTCACGCGCCCGAACGACGCCGAGATCGCCCGCATCGCCGCCGTGATCGAGGAGGGCGGCAAGATCGCGATCTACGGCGGCTCCGGCTGCGAGCAGGCGCACGCGCAGGTCATGGCGCTCGCCGGCCGGCTCAAGGCGCCGGTCGCGCGGACGTCGCGCGCGAAGGACTTCCTGGAGCACGACAACCCGTTCGACGTCGGCATGACCGGCGTCTTCGGCGCCGAGGGCGGCTACCACGCGCTGCTCGAGTGCGACACCCTGATCCTGCTGGGCTGCGACTTCGCGTGGCGCCAGTTCTATCCGAGCAAGGCGAAGATCGTCCAGGTCGACATCGACGGCAGCCACCTGGGGCGCCGCCATCCGGTCGATGTCGGCGTGGTCGGCGACATCGGGCCGACGCTCGACGCACTGTTGCCGCTGCTGCGGCAGCGCGAGGACGGCGCGTTCCTCGACGCCTCGCTCGAACGCAACCGCAAGGCGCATGCGAAGCTCGAGAAGCGCGCCGTCGAAGGCTCGCACGACGTCGTCCACCCGCAGTTCCTGACCGAGACCATCGCGCGCCACGCCTCGGTCGACGCCGTGTTCACCGCCGACGGCGGCTCGCCGATGGTCTGGTGTCTGCGGCACGTGGCGTCGACCGGCGCGAACCGCACGCTCGTCAGCCTGGGCCACGGCACGATGGCCAACGCCATGCCGCAGGCGCTCGGCGCGCAGGTGGCGTACCCGCAGCGGCAGGTCATCTCGATGTCGGGCGACGGCGGCCTGGCGATGCTGATGGGCGACCTGCTGACCACGGTGCAGGAGCAATTGCCGATCAAGATCGTCGTCTTCAACAACAGCTCGCTGGGCTTCGTGGAGATCGAGCAGAAGGTCGAAGGCCTGCTCGACGCCTTCACCGACCTGAAGAACCCCGACTTCTCGCGCGTCGCCCAGGCCATCGGCCTGTGGGGCCGGCGCGTGGAGCATCCGGGCGACGTCGAGGAGGCCGTGCGCGAATGGCTGGCGGTGCCGGGCCCGGCGCTGCTCGACGTCGTCGTGGAGCGCAACGAGCTCGTGCTCCCGCCGAAGGTGGAGGCGAAGCAGGTGCTCGGGATGGCGCTCTATTCCGCGAAGGGCATCCTGTCCGGCGGCGACCGCGCGAAGGGCGTGCTCGACCTCATCGGGGATGCCTTGCGGCCGTGACGATGGTGGCGGCCGGCACGGGTCGTGGGCCGCAGGATCGGCATCGCGGATGCGTACGCGAGCTCAACAGTACCGTCTCGGCGCGATCGACCTGCGATCGCCCGCGGCGACTGCGAAGGGCTGCGGACAGGTCGACTTCACGCCCGGTGTGACACCAGCGGTCAGCTCGCGACCCAGCGCGTCACTGCGTACACCCCGGCGCCGGTGAGCGCCGCGGCGGGCAGGGTCAGCGCCCACGCGAACACGATCTCGCCGGCGATGTTCCATCGCACGGCGCTGGTGCGCTTGACGGTGCCGACGCCCGCGATGGCGCCGGCGATCGTGTGCGTGGTCGAGATCGGCGTGCCCATCGCGATGGCGGCGAAGACGGTCAGCGCGCCGCCGAGCTCGGCCGAGAAGCCCTGGAACGGCTTGAGCGGCGTGATCTTCGAGCCCATCGTGTGGACGATGCGCCAGCCGCCGATCATCGTGCCGAAGGCCATGGCGGCGTGGCATGACAGCACCACCCACAGCGGGACGTGGAACTGCGACCCGAGCTTGCCCTGCGTGAACAGCAGCGCCGCGATGATGCCCATCGTCTTCTGCGCGTCGTTGCCGCCGTGGCCCAGCGAATACAGCGAGGCCGACCCGAACTGCAGCACGCGGAACACGCGATCGGTGCGGAACGGATTCGCGCGCCGGACGATCCAGGTCGTGATCGCGCTGAGGATCACCGCGAGCACGAAGCCGACCAGCGGCGACAGGATGATCGCGATCACCGTCTTGACGACGCCCGGCCACACGATCGCCGCGGTGCCGCCCTTCGCGAGGCCCGCGCCGACCATGCCGCCGACCAGCGCGTGCGACGAACTGGACGGCATGCCCCACCACCAGGTCAGCGCATCCCAGGCGATCGCCCCGACGAGCGCGCCGAAGACCACCTCGGGATCGATCGCATGTTCGGAGACGATGCCCGTGCCCAGCGTCTTCGCGACCGCGAGCCCGAAGACCAGGAAGGCGACGAAGTTGAAGAACGCGGCCCAGACGACGCCGGCGCGCGGCGAGAGCACGCCGGTCGACACCACCGTCGCGATCGAGTTCGCCGCGTCGTGCAGGCCGTTGAAGATGTCGAAGCAGAACGCGACGGCGATCAGCGCGCAGAGCGCGATGAACGGCAGGTGTCCGGTCGCCATTCGTTGTCAGACGTGATCGAGGACGAGGTCATCGATGCGGTCGGCGACATCGTCGAAGCGCACCACCAGCTCGCTCACGCCCAGCAGCAGCCGGTTCGAGGCCAGCGCCGCCATCGGGTCGTCGGCGCCGTGCGCGAACAGATGCGTCAAGGCGTCCTCGCGCAACACGAGCATGCGCGCACGACGCCCGCCGATGCGCTCGCGCATGCGATGGAGCTCTTCGGCATGCTTGTCGAAGTCGTCGAGGCGGGCGATGCCGGTCTTCAGGTCGCTCGCGCATTCGACGATCAGCGTGCCGAAATCGTCGAGCGGAACGCCGTTGCCGCGTTGGCGCGTCCGCGCGACCGAGCGCATGTCCTCCATGAGCGTCTGCATCGACGCCGTCATGGCCTTGATGTCGGTGCGATCGAACGGCGTGACGAACGAACGGCGCAGCTGCGCGAGGATCGCGTCGGCCGTGCCACGTCCTTCGTCGACGAGGTGCCCGAGGCTCGCGTCGTCGGCCGGCTGATCCGAGTCGAGCAGTCGACGCAGGCGGCCCGCTGCGGCGTCGAGCGCGCCGGCGTGCGCGTTGAACAACGGGAAGAAGCTCTCTTGACGAGGCATCAGCTTGTGAAGCCAGTTGGCCATGTCGATCACCTGTGTTGCCCGGGACCGATTCATTGGGCGGTCCGCGAATGACGGTCTCGTGACGCGGCGCTCGACCGGGCACGCTTTATTTCGCGTCGAGCAGGCGCCGGGTTCGAACGGCCGCTGTCGAGTCATGCGATGGTCGCGCATCGCGCCTAGCATGGGCCGCATGACATCGCCTCGCGTCGACGCGCCGGACACTCGGGCTCTGCTCGTGCAGTTGGATGAGCTGATCATCGCCGTCCGCACCGAGGCCGCGGATCGGCGTGCCGCGTGGCCGCCGACGCTCGCCGGCTTCGAGGCCAGCGCCTGCAACCTGGCGGCGTATCTCGCGCTGCGCCGCCACGACCTGCGGCCGCTGCAGGAGGGCTTGATGGCGCTGGGCCTGTCTTCGCTCGGCAGGCTGGAGAGCCGGGTCTTCGAGACGCTGGAGGCCACGCGCGCGTCGCTCGCCGCGATCCTGCACGAGCACGCGGGCTCGCGGCCGACGCCGTCGGAATTCTTCGCCGGCGAGGCTTGCTTGCGCGAGCGCACGGCAGCACTGTTCGGGCCTGCGCATCCGGAGCGTCCGGTCGCGGTGCTCGTCACGTGCCCGAGCGACGCGGCCGACGAGGCCGACTTCTTCCCGCAGCTCGCGCAGCGCGACGTCGAGGCGATCCGCATCAACTGCGCGCACGACGATTGCAACGCATGGGGTCGCATGATCGATCGTGCGCGGGCTGCGGGCGACGCATCGGGGCGACCGCTGCGCGTCTTCATGGATCTGGCGGGGCCGAAGATCCGCACGGGCAAGATCGCGGGCCTCGGCGACCATCGGCTTCATCGCGGAGACCGGTTCGCGATCGCGTATCCGAACGATGCGAAGAAGGCCTCGCACGAGGCCGAGGCGCCGGCCGTCGAGTGCACGCTCGCCGCCGCGCTGCAGGCGGCCGAGCCTGGGCACCGCGTGTTCTACGACGACGGCAAGCTCGGCGCGCTGGTCGAGCGCACCGAGTCGTGGGGCCTGCTGGTGCGCATCGACAAATGCGCCGCGAAGGGCGTGCGGCTCAAGCGCGAGAAGGGCCTGAACTTTCCGGATACCGACTTCGCCGTCGACGCCATGACCGACAAGGATCTGGCCGACCTCGACTTCATCGCCGCGCACGCGGACGCCGTCGAATACTCCTTCGTGCAGTCGGCAGCCGACGTTGTCCGGCTCCAGGATGCGCTGGCGCAACGGCGCGAGGACTGGCAACGGTTCGCGCTCGTGCTCAAGATCGAGACGCGACATGCCGTGGCGCGGCTGCCCGAGATCATCGTGCAGGCCGCCGCTCGCCAGCCGACCGCGGTGATGATCGCGCGAGGCGACCTGGCCGTCGAGATCGGATTCGACCGCCTGGCCGAGATGCAGGAGGAAATGCTCTGGCTCGCCGAGGCCGCGCACGTCCCCGCGATCTGGGCCACGCAGGTGCTGGAGCATCTCGTGAGCGAGGGCACGCCGCTGCGCGGCGAGATGACGGATGCGGCCATGGCGGCGCGGGCGGAATGCGTGATGTTGAACAAGGGCCCGTTCCTCGGCGAAGGCCTCGAGGCGCTCGCGACGCTGTTGCGGCGGATGGCGGTCCATCAACACAAGAAGACGCCGGAACTGCGCGCCCTGGAGAGCTGGCCCGCGCCGAAGCCATCGTGACTTCGATCACGCGCGGCGCGACGACGTGAACGCCGGTCGCCGCTGTCACGCGCTTGTCGTTGCGTCCGCTGACACTGCCTGGCGTCGTCGCGATCGCGGCGACACGCCATCGAGAGAACAGGCAAACCCGTCGAAAGACGGGGACGCAAAGCCACCGGACTAAGGCGCGCGAGCGCGATGTCAGCGGGGCTGCCCAGCGACGAGCCTCGCCGCGCCTGCGCGGCACTTCTCTCTTCGATCGTCCGCAAGGAGAGAAGCCGTGTTCCAACGCTCGTTCCGTGTTCGCGTGGCCATCGGCGCATCCGCGCCGCTTCGTCGGGCGTGACGTCATGCACCTCGACGTCATTCCCCGCAAGACCGAACTCGCCCGCGACATGCTCCAGCGCCGCGATGCGATGCCGCGCTCGCAACGCATGTTCCTGATCATGGTCGACGGGCGCAAGTCGTTGCGCGATCTGTCCAGCGCCGCGGCGCAGTTGGGCATCGACAACGTCGCGCTCGCGTCGCTCGCGAATGCCGGCCTCATCCAGTGGTCGCGCGACGAAGGTGCTGCGACGGATCGATCGCATGCGCCGACATCCTTGCCCGAATCGGAAGCCCCGCCGGCGGCGCGCAGCGTGCCGCTCGCGGCGGTCAAGCTGTACGCGATGGACCTCGTCGCGTTGCTGCTGCCGGGGCGAGACCACATCCTGCGGGACGCCGCGCGCGAAGTCGGCGACGCCGACAGCCTGCGGGCCTGGCTCGCGCAATGCGCCGGCGAGATCGCCCGCAACAACGACCCGGATCGCGCCGAGCTGTTTCGCGTGCGCGTCGGGTCGCAACTGCCGCCGAACTTCCTCGAGCCGGTCTGCGCCTGACCCTGTCCGACCTCGCGCTGATCGGCCGGCAAGCCTTGCGCCCGCGCGACCCTGTCACCACCCTGTTTCCGATGGTGGATCAGGGGCGCTCGATCACCAGCCCCGAATGCGCCATCTTCGCCTTGTGCTTGACGGCGGCCGCGGCCGACGCGACGGCGTCGGGCTTGTCGAACCGTCCGGGCTCGATCACCACGACGCCGAGCGCCAGCGTGGTGAACGGAAAGAAGCGCATGACGCCGTGACGGTCTTCGGCCTCGATGCCGCCGCGTGCGATCGCGGCGCCGTCGAACAGGCCGTGCGCGCGCTCGTTGAACGTCGCGACGATCTGCCGGCAGCGCTCCTCCCAGTCGTCGCTCTGGAACAGCACGACGAAGTCGTCGCCACCGACATGGCCGACGAAGTCACGCCGCGGCTCGCAGTGCGAGATCAGCGTGCGCGCCGCAAGGCGGATCATCTCGTCGCCCTGCCAGTAGCCGTAGTGGTCGTTGTACGGCTTGAAGTCGTTCATGTCGGCGTAGCAGGCGACGAAGCGCCGGCCGGCGTCGAGCAGGCGGCGGATGTGCTCGCTGATCGGGATGTTGCCCGGCAGGAA
The DNA here is from genome assembly GCA_030151165.1 of Burkholderiaceae bacterium. Next base: position 26,500 of record JASLEM010000454.1, on the reverse strand, counting down.
GGGTCAGCGGGTTCGCGTGGCGCGCCGCCTCGATGCGGACTTCGGTGACGAGCCGCACCAGTTGCTGCCCGCTGCCGAGGCCGGCGTAGCGCCCGTTCTCCGTGACGATGAAGCCTTCCGACAGGTAGCGCTGGTCGGGCGAGGTCAGCACTTCGGTCATGACGTCGATCCCGACGTGCTTGTCGAGCAGGAGCGGTGTCTGGTTCGCGAACTGCAGGCAGGACGTCCGCCCGTACAGCTCCCTGAAGTAGGGCCGCGCGCAGCGATCCACGAATTCCTGGCGGTTGATCAGGCCGACGGGCAGATCGTCCCGCACGAGCGCGACCGCGCGCAGCCCCTCGTCGGCGACGAAGAGCTTGGCGAGCTGGTCGACCGTCAGGTCGGGCGACTGCGGCTCGGCCCACGTCGTCAGGCGCTCGAGCGTGACATCTCCGCCGCCGGCGCGGCCGAGTTCGGGGAGCACCGAGATCTCCGCGCTGGCGATGACCTGGCGTGCGGAGGCACTGATCTCGCGTGCGGGCTCGGGTTGCGGGTAGCCGAGGCCGTAGCCCTGGCCCAGCGGCAGGCCCAGGTCGCGCACGACGCGGAGTTCGTCGCCGGTCTCGATGCCCTCGACGATCAACGAGGTCCCGAAGATCTCCGCGAAGCGCGCCAGCCCGCGCAGCGTCTGCACCTTCACCGGGTTGTCGTGCACGCCCAGGGTGAAGTACTTGTCGATCTTCACGTAGTCGGGCCGCAGTTCGGCCCACAGGCGCAGGCTCGACCGCCCGTCGCCGAAGTCGTCGAGCGCGAAGCGCAGGCCGTGTGCGCGCAGGCTGTTCGCCGATCGGATGAGCCTCGTGACGTCGGCGACGTGATCGTGTTCCGTGATCTCGATGACGAGCGACGACGACGACGTGCCGAGCTGTTCGAGCGCCCGCGCGACGCCGACTGCGGTCAAGCGATCCACCATCTCGATGATCGCGAACGCGCTCAGGTTCAGGAACAGCAGCTTGCCCTGGTGGGCGACCCAGGTGCGGATGCCTTCGTCGAGGCACGCCTGCTCGACGCGAACCTGCAAGCCCTGTTCGCGCGCCGCGCGGAACAGCTCGTCCGGGTTGCGCAACTGGTGACCGGGTGGCAACCGGATGAGGCTTTCGTGCGCGACGACCTCGCCGTTGTCGAGTCTCGCGATGGGCTGATAGTGGGCGCGCAGCGTCTTCTGGGCCAGAAGGCGCGCGACCGAGTCGAGGTGCAGGTCTGAGGAAGGCAAGTCGGATCCAGGTGCGTGCGAGCCGATGCGTTCGCACGTCCGGCCCAGTGTCGGCCCGTTCTTCGACAAAACGGTGTCGGGCCGAAGAGTCGATGATCCGCGACTCGACGTTCCCGGGCCGAAGTGTGGAAATCCGCACGTGCTCGCTGCGCGGGCGCTCGATCGAACGGTACCCGTGTCCTGGGCATCGCGTCGACCGGATGCTACTCGGCAGCACCGCGTTCCATGGCGTCCGCGAAATACCTTCGTCAAGTCGCCGGCATTCGTCAGAATGCAGTTCGACTCGTGGCGCTCCCTTGCGCGAGCGCCCTCATGATCTCGTCTTCCAATCCTCCGATCGTCGCGCCGACGCCCGACGTCGCCACGCTGCTGGCCCAGCTCGAAGACGGGCAGGCGCAGCTGCGCATGCTGCAGGACGAGCTGGACGAGACCAACCGGGGCGTCCTGGCGCTCTACGCGGAGCTCGACGACCAGGCCGAGCAGCTCCGGCGCGCGAAGCAGGTCAGCGACACGAAATTCCTGGCGATCTACGAGCAGGCGCCGTCCGGCATCGCCCTGCTGGATGCCGACGGGCGCATCGTCGAGTCGAACCCGGCGATGGCGCGCCTGCTGGGGCGAAGCGCCGACGAGCTGGGCGGCCTGTTCCTGCGAGACATGGCGGCGCCCGAATGGACGACCGCGCTGGACGGCCTGTCCGTCCCCAGCGAGGGCGCCGTGGCCGCGCAGGAAGTCCCGATGTTGCGCTCGGACGGCTCGACGGTGCACCTCGAATGGAGCACGACGCCCAACGTCGATGCGGCGCTGACGATGGCGCTGGCGACCAACGTCTCGCAGCGCTTCGAGCTGGAGCGGCTGCGCGTGCAGTGGCTGGAGCGCGAGCGCGTCGCCCGCAGCGACGCGGAGCACGAGAGCCGAATGAAGGACGATTTCGTCTCGGTGCTGGCGCACGAGTTGCGCACCCCGCTGAACGCCATCTCCGGCTGGGCGCAGGTGCTCAGGCGACGCGTTCCCGACGACCTGCTGCGCGGGGTCGAAGCGATCGAGCGCAACTGCGCCACGCAATCCCGCATGATCTCGGACCTGCTGGACATGTCGCGCCTGCGGCTCGGCAAGCTGGCGATGACGTTCGCGCCGGTCGACCCCGTGGTCGAGATCACCGGCGCCGCCGATGCGCTGCGCGTGTCGCTGGAGCAGAAGCAGTTGCGGCTCGACATCGCGGTGACCGGCTCGCCGCGGCGCGTCCAGGCCGATGCATCCCGGCTGCAGCAGGTGATCTGGAACCTGCTGACCAACGCGATCAAGTTCACGCCGGGCGGTGGATCCGTCCAAATCGTGATCGACGAGCACGCCGAGCGCCTGCGGGTTTCCGTCACCGACAGCGGCCAGGGCATTCCGGCGGATTTCCTTCCGCGCGTCTTCGACCGGTTCGCGCAGAGCGACGCGGGCAGCAATCGCCAGCGCGGCGGCCTCGGTCTCGGGCTGACGATCGTCAGGCAGATCATCGAGGCGCATTCCGGCACGATCGACGTCGCGAGCCCCGGCGTCGGGCTGGGCACGACGTTCAGGTTCGAGCTGCCTTTTCTTCAGGAAAGCAGGATCGACGACGCCGACAAGGTCGACCTGGATGCCTCAGCTGTTCCGTTGGCTGGCCTCGACCTGCTGATCGTCGAGGACAACGACGACGCGGCCGCCGTGCTCGCGGTCGTCCTCGTCGACCGCGGCGCCGAGGTGCGGGTCGCGCGCGATGCCGAGGACGCCCTCGCGAAGATCGCGGCGCGTCGCCCGCACGCGATGGTCAGCGACATCGGCATGCCGGGCCGCGACGGCTACGCGCTGATCCGCGCGATCAGGCTGAGGGATGCCGCGGACGGGGCCGCCCGCCTGCCCGCCATCGCGTTGACGGCCTTCACGCGCGACCAGGATCGGCAACAAGCGCTCGAAGCGGGCTTCGATGCCCATTGCGGCAAGCCGCTCAAGCCGCTGGAAGTCGTGCGACAGATCGTGATGCTGGTCGAGTCGCTGCGCTGAAGTCGCTCGTTCGGATCGAGCCGATCGTCGATGCGACTCCGCTTGATCGCCGCAGGCCTGGGGGGCAGGGCACAGCGAATGCCGAGGGGTGTCATAGGGAGATCACATGACATCAATTCTCGTCGTCGACGACGCGGTGGACGCCACCGAAGTGCTGGGCGCCTTGTTCGAGGCCTGCGGACATGAGGCTCACCTCGCTTTCAACGGCCAGGAAGCCGTCGAACAAGCCGAGCGGCACGTGCCCCACATCATCTTTCTCGATCTCGACATGCCGGTCCTCGATGGCTTCGGCGCTGCCAGGGCGATCCGTCGATCGCCCGACACCGATCATCCTTTCATCATCGCCTTGACCGGGAAAGTGGATCCCGACCTTCAACGCAAGACCGCGGAGGCCGGCTTCGACTTCTATCTCAGGAAACCCGCAGACACCAATGCGCTCCTGATCCTGGTGGACGACCTGCAGAAGCGTGCTCACCCGAGCGCCCAGGCCGAATGACGGCACGACTCGGTACGGAGTTCGAATGAACACGATGTCCATGAAGAAGGAAGACGCGATCGGCGCGATGCCGACGACCAACACGGCGGACTACGCGAAGCGCTCCGTGATGCTGACGTGGTTCGATCGCTTCGCGTCGAAGGCGACACGGTCGGCGGGGTCGCCCGTCGCGTTCGCGTTGGCGACGCTGTCGGTCGTGGTGTGGGCGTTGACCGGCCACCTGTTCCACTACTCGGAGAACTGGCAGTTGGTCATCAACACCGGCACGACCATCGTCACCTTCCTGATGGTCTTCCTCATCCAGCAGAGCCAGAACAAGGACAGCATCGCGGTGCACCTCAAGCTCAACGAACTGCTCGCGACGTCCCACCAGGCGAGCAATCGCATGATCGGCATCGAGGATCTCGACGAGCAGGATCTGCGCGAGGTCGCCGAGTTCTACGTCCGCCTGGCGGCGCGCGCCAAGGATGGCGGCCGCGGCAAGGAAACGCACTCCATCGACGACGAGGGCATGCCGTCGGATGCGGCTTCTCGCTGAGCAACGGTCTGCCTGGAAAACCGACCACCACCGTTGGCGCTTGCGAAGCGCTTGGCGCCGATCCGCGCGACGCTCACGGCTTCGGACGAGAGACCAGCCAGCCAGACTTCTTCATCGCCAGCGCCAGTGCGTCCGCCAGCGTGGCCTTGGTCGTGACACCCTGCAGATCGATGCCGAGGTGGACGACGGTCTGCGCGATCTGCGGGCGGATGCCGCTGATGATGCAGTCGGCGCCCATCAGGCGGATCGCCGTGACGGTCTTGAGCAGGTGCTGCGCGACGAGGGTGTCGACGGTGGGCACGCCGGTGATGTCGATGATCGCGAGCTCGGAGCCGGTCTCCACGATGCGCGTCAGCAGCGACTCCATCACCAGCTGCGTGCGGCTCGAGTCCAGCGTGCCGATCATCGGCACCGCGAGCACGCCCTCCCACAGCTTGATCACCGGCGTCGACAGCTCGAGCAGTTCTTCCTGCTGGCGACGGATGACGTCTTCGCGCGATCGCTGGTACGTCGCGGCGGTCCATTGCGCCATCTTGTCGACGAGCGTGGACGTGGCCCAGGTCGTCTCGAACGTGCGCGCGGCGTCGCCGCTCCCGAGTCGCTGCAGGCCTGCGAAGATCGGCTTCTTGATCGCCAGCACGAAGTAGCTCGTGTCGCCGGCGCTCTCGCCTTGCGCGGCCCGCGCGCTCGACAAGCTCTCCAGCAGCGATCGCAGGGCTTGCCAGCGCTGGTCGTCGAAGCGCGTGAGGTCGCCGTCGGACGCCACGCCGGCTTCGAGGGCCGACAGCACCTCCGTCGCATCGTTCGACCAGGCCCGTGGTGCGGCGCCGCTCGCTCCCAGCCTGAGCTCGGCCATCCACGATTCGACGAAGTCCTTGGAGGACGCGCGCAGCACCTCCAGGAGGCCGATGTTCTCTTGCTTCATGCAGTTCGCTTTCGCAAGGTGCCATCACCTCGATGGGCCATTGTGCGCTTGCTGTGTGTCGCGCCTCAGCCCGTGCCGGACGGCTTCGCTTTCGCGCAGCCCCGGATGTTCATCGCCGCGAGGCAGACCTGGAGCACCACGAGCGCCCACGCGGACGCATGGCAGCCCCACGCGATCCACGACGCATTGCTTGCGAGAAAGACCCAGAAGCCGAGCTTGCGCCGCGGCGACTTCGTCGACCCGACGAGCCACGCCGCGATCACCGTCACCAGCATGGCGGGCCATTGCAGGGCGTCGAGGAGCGTCGGCGTGTCGATCATGGAGGAGACGTGCGGCAAGCGTCGTTCCCCGCGCTCGGGCGTCGCGCTCTGGTGCGGGGCGGACACCTCGAAGACGACCCACGCGCCCGTGCCCGGCCGAGCCCGCGGCCCTTGTTCGCGCCGTCGTTCCAGCGCGGGACCGCTGCGTGCCGAGACGATGCGCGCCGACCAGGCGCTCAACCTCAAGCGGCCATGGACTTTTCATCGATCGATACCCCGCCCGTCGGCGGCCCGGCGTCCGCCGTGATCGCGGCGGCGCAGAGGGCGAAGACGCCGCTCGCCGTGGCCGATGCCCGAGACGCCTCGGCGCCGATCCTGTTCGCCAACGAGGCGTTCGGCGAGTTCGTGGGCGTCAGCCCGGACGCGCTGGTGGGACGATCGCTCGCGACGTTGGGGACGTCGGCCTCTCCGGTCCAGGTTCGAAGCGGAACGGTGAAGCTGGACGTTTCGCCCGATGCAGGCCGCTCCATGCCGGCGGCGCTGTCGATCGCCGCCGTGACGGGCGCGGACGGCGATGTCTTTTGCTGGTTGTGTTCGTTGATCGATGCGCGCGGCGAGAACGCCGACGCGGCGATGACGACCGATGGCCAGATGCTCCAGCAGGTCGCCCGCGCGGCAAGCGAGCTGATGACCGAAGCCGCGGCGGCCGCTCGTGTGGCCGGCACGCCTGGCGGGCCGTCGGCGGCGACCATCGCGGCCGCGGCCGTCGAGCAGGTGCAGCAACGTGCCGATGGAGGTGGCGCATGAACGCCGACCTCGAGCGAGAGCCGCCACGCAAGCGACGCGAAGGGTGGCCCTGGCCGGCTCGGCCCTTTGATCCCACCCTCGACGCGAGCGCCGCGGATCTTGAACTGATCGCCTCCGCGCGCGAAGTCGGACGCCTGGCCTCTGCGTTGTCGACTGCGGTGTCGCGGCTGCAGGCCGCGCAGCTCGAGGTGGACATGCTGGGCGACGAGGCGACGCTGCAGCAGGCGGCGCAGGCCGTCGCGATCGCCAGGCGACAACCCCGGCGACAACGGTAGTGCCGCGTCGCTGCGTTGGCGGATGCCGATCGCGGCATGCGCATTGCCGCCATCGCCGCAGCACCGTCATCGGCGACCCGACATGGCCGATGGACCGGATCCTCGACCGACCAGGCGTCTCGCCATGAAATTGCCCAGCCTGCTTTCCTCGTCCCTGATCGACGCCGTCGCCAGCCCTCGATGCCCCGGCTGTTCGCCATCGGGCCGGAGGTCGAGATGACCAAGGTGCTCGTGGTCGACGACGACGTCGAGACCGCCGAAACGCTCGCGCTGTTGTTCGAGATGTCGGGGCATGACACGCACGTCGCGCACGACGGACGCCAGGCCGTCGATGCCTGGACCTTGCACCGGCACCCGGTCGTGTTCCTGGATCTCGGCCTGCCGGCCGTCGACGGCTTCGACGTCGCACGAGCCATTCGCGATGCGCAGGACTTCGAGGCGCCGCTCGTGGTCGCTTTGACAGGGCGCGGCGAGGAGGTGGTCGCGCTGACGCGGCAATGCGGTTTCGATGCCTACCTGAGAAAGCCTGCGCAGGCGAGCGCGCTGATCGCGGCCGTCGAACGCGTGCGGGAGGCGGGCAGCGCGTCGGGCGACGAAACGGCGTCGAGCATTGGCGCTCGTCCTACAACGGATGTGCGCTCGACGACCTAGACTGCATTCATTCCAGACACGAAGCCGGCCGCAGATTGGGCGGAGCCAGGAAACCCGTCACCCTGTGTCTGAACCTGTTCTTCGCTGGCCTTGGTCGGCGAAGTCGAAAGCCCGCAGCAGGAATGCTCAGCGGGCTTTCACCTTTTGGCGCCCGGCGCGTCGCCTGCTCGATCGCCGCACGCATGAGGCCTCGCTCTGCGCGATCGTCGTCAACAAGGAGCAGTGTGGCCGTTGCCCGGCCCTAACGCGTCGATGCACCTGCAGTCCGGTGTCGGCTATTGCGAACCGTGCTGCGGTGCCGACGCCGGATCGCTGACAGTGCGCTGACCTCCGGATCACGAAGGCGGCGTATCCGGCGGCCCGGCGTCCAACGCGAGCATGTGCAACCGTGCCCGGCCGATGGGCTTGCAGATGTGCTCATCGAAGCCGACGCTCGTCGACAGGGCGATCTGGCTCGGAGAGCTGCGGCCGGTCAATGCCACCAACTTGACGGGACGCGCCGGCCAGCCGCGCCGGATGACCGTCGCGGCGGTGTAGCCGTCGACCTGGGGCATCTCGATGTCGAGCAGGACCAGCCGCGGCTTGAGCGCCTCCTCGGCCAGCACGGCCTGCGCGCCGTCATAGACGGCCCGCGCGCTGAAGCCCCAGAGCCGGAGCAGGTCGACCAGCGAGTCCGCAGCATCGCGGTCGTCATCGGCGACAAGGACGCGGCAGTTTCCTCGATCGTCATGCTTGTGGCTCATCTCAGTCCTTCCAATGGCAACGGCGGGGGCAAAGGACGGACAGAAGACGCTGCATACGTCGCCCGCCACCGACAGCAGAGGAATTTGCGGATGTCACCTGGCGGCGGCGTCGACGTTGTCGAGAAATTCGCGTCCGAGGTCCGTCACGATGTATTGGTTGTCCCATTGCTGGATCATGCGAAGCGTCAGCAGATGCGTGGAGTCGCTGGAGACGTCATCCGCTGGCGTCGCCCACTCCGAGTCACCGAAGCCGGCACCGATCCCGCGCAAGATCGCGACCTGGGCTGGGGTGAGTTCGAGCTCCATGATCGTGGACACGGCACACGGCGATCCCGCAGAAGGCGCCTCAGTCCCTAGTTCGCGTCCTCGAACCAGAAGCGTCGGATCGATCGGGCGATGGCGTCCGGTCGCTCCAGCGGCAACAGGTGACCCGCGCCGGTTTCCGATTCGAGCCGGGCGTGAGGATAGACGTGCAGATTGGTGGCGCGTTGGCCCGCCTCGCCCAGGTCGGCGTCCTCGCTGCCGACGACGATGAGCGCCGGCAACGCGAGGACGCCCACCTTGCTCGACCAGTCTTCCTTGCTGCCACGTTCGAGCCACGCTCGCCAGGCATCAGGCGACGTGCGCATCAGATCGGCGATGGCGCGCTCCTCGGCCGCCGACGGCAACGGTGCGCCCGTGTTGTCCGCGACGAATTTGCGCGCCGACGCTTCGCTCATCGGCCCGCGCTCGACCCAGGTGAGCATCTCGCGACGCCGTTCTTCCTTCATCGGCTCGGGCGACGGCGGCGATGCGGCGAGCAGCACGATCCCTTTCAGTCCGGACAGCCCGACCTCGCCGGCGAGCGCGCGCGCAGCGACGGTGGATGCGACCTTGCCGCCCATGCTGTGGCCGACCAGCAGCCATGCGGCAGCCGCGCGATGTCGGATGAGCTCGGAGACGGCGTTCGTCGAGGCGAGGATGCCGGTGTCGATGGCGCCTGCAGCGTCGCCGAAGCCGGGCAGGTCGATCGCGATCGCGTCGAAGTCGGATGCCAGCCGTTCGACGACACCGTCGAAGGCGCGCGCGCTGCCGCCGAGCGCGTGAAGCAGGAAGACGACGGGTCGATCGTTTTGCATGTCGGCGCCGCAGCAAGCCACAGTCCCGAATGCGTTGCGCACGCGGCGTGCCCCTGGGTCTCCAGCAATCGTGATCTTTCATCGAGCGGCCCATCGCCGCTCACGGCCGGAGGAACAGCAATGGATCTGGGAATCAGCGGGCGAATCGCCCTGGTCAGCGGCGCCGATTCGGGCATGGGAAAGGAGACGGCCCGCGTGCTGCTCGAGGCGAACGTGCGGGTCGCCATCACCGACGTGCCGGACGGCACGCTCGACGCCGCCCTCGCGGAACTCGCGCCGCTCGGCGAGGTGATCGCGGTCGCGGGCGACGTGACGAAGCCCGGCGACGTCGCCGCGATCTGGTCGGAAATTCGCCGGCGACTCGGCAACCCGGACATCTACGTCAACGCCGCCGGCGTGACCGGCGCCACCGGGCCCTTCCTAGAGATCGACGACGCCGGCTGGCTGCGCACCCTCGACATCGACCTCATGGGCGCGGTGCGCATGTGCCGCGAGGCGATCCCGGCGATGCGCGCCGCCGGCTGGGGGCGCATTGTGCTCTTCGCGTCGGAGGACGCCGTGCAGCCCTACGTCGACGAGCTGCCCTACTGCGCGGCCAAGGCGGGCATCCTGTCGCTCGCCAAGGGCCTCTCAAAAGCCTATGGCGGCGACAACGTGCTGGTCAACACGGTGTCGCCCGCCTTCATCGCCACGCCGATGACCGACGCGATGATGGAAAAGCGCGCCCGCGAGCGCGGGACGAGCGTGGAGGACGCCATCGCCAGCTTCCTCGACGAGGAGCGGCCCGGCATGACGCTCAAGCGACGCGGCCGTGCGGACGAGGTCGCGGCGATGGTCGCGTTCCTCTGCTCGGAGCGCGCCAGCTTCATCAACGGCGCGGGCATCCGCGTGGACTCGGGATCGGTCTCCACCATTCCCGGCTGAACGACGGTTCGCGATCGGTCGTGGTCGTGGCGTCGACGGCACATGCCTTGCCGCATGCGGTCGACCTTCGACCACCGCCGGTGGCGTCAACGAACACCACCCCCGTGCCCAACCCCATCCCGCGCTCTCGCCCGCATCAAGCACTCGATCACGACTGGCGCGCGGACGGCGCGCTGCCGCTGCGCGACTACGGTGCCCTCGGCGACGGGCGCGCGGTGGCGCTGTCCGGCGCGGACGGCTCGATCGACTGGTGGTGCGTCCCCAACATGGACTCGCCGCCGTTGTTCGACCGCCTGCTCGACGAGCAGCACGGTGGCCGCTTCCTCCTGCAGCCGGACGAACCCTTCTCGGTCGAGCGTCGCTACCGCGAGGACAGCAACGTGATGGAGACCGTCTTCACCACGGCGCACGGCCGCGCGAAAGTGACGGAGTCGCTGAACAGCGGCACCGCCGGCCGCCTGCCGTGGGCCGAGCTGGCGCGCCGCATCGACGGGCTCGAAGGCCGCGTGCGCTTCAACATCACGATGAGGCCGGGCCGGCGCGGCGATACGGTATCCCCGTATTGCTCGAAGGTCGGCGATCACGTCGTGTTCCATGTCGAGCGCGTGCTCGGGCTCTTCGTCCACGACGATGGCGTGCGCTGCGAATGGTCGGACGGGGGCGCGCACGGCGAGACGGTCGTCGCCGCGGGCGAGCGGCGGGTGATGGCCGTGGTCGCCGGGCGGGACGAGCCGCTCGTGGTGCCGAGCATTGGCGAGATCGACCACCGCATCGACATCTCCGACCAGGCATGGCGCGTGTGGTGCGAGGGCGTGAGCTACGACGGGCCCGACCGCGCCGCGTTCGTCCGGAGCGCGCTGGCGCTGAAGCTGCTCGTGTATTCGCCCACCGGCGCGATCGCCGCGGCGGCCACGACGTCCGTCCCCGAAGCGATCGGCGGCGCCAAGAACTTTGACTACCGCTACGCATGGGTGCGCGACGCCGGCTACACGATCAAGGCGTTCCTCACGGCCGGCCTCCAGTCCGAAGCGAAGGCCGCGTTCACGTGGCTGTTGCAGCAGCTTCGTCACCACGGCGCGAAGGTCGTGTACACGCTCGCGGGTGAGGCCGTCCCGGACGTCTCGCCGTGCGCGTTGCCCGGCTATCGCGGAAGCAGCCCCGTCGTCACCGGCAATGCCGCGACCGACCAGCGGCAGCACGGCGTCTACGGCGACATCTTCGAGACCGCCGGCTGCTTCGTCGGCGGCGGCAACGTCCTCGACAGCGCGAGCGCCGAGCTGCTGTCGCACCTGGCCGACGAGTGCGCCGATCGATGGCGCCTGCCCGACGCCGGCGTGTGGGAGCTGGAGGACGAGCAGCGCTACACGATGTCCGCGGTCAGCTGCTGGCAGGCGTTGACGCGTGCCGTCGACCTGGCGGATCAAGGCCAGCTTCCCACGACCTGCCGTGACCGCTGGGCGCGCGAACGCGAGCGCATCAAGGCATGGATCGAGGCAACGTGCTGGTCGGAGACGAAGCGCGCCTTCGTCATGCATCCCGGCAGCGACCGTCTCGACGCCTCACTCGCGCTCGCGGTGCGGTTCGGCTTCGACGGCCGCGAGCGACTGGCGTCGACCCTCGACGCGCTCGATCGCGAACTCGGCGAAGGCGACTTCCATTACCGATACACCGGCATGCAGGGCGAGGAAGGTTGCTTCATCGCCTGCTCGTTCTGGATCGCGGCGGCGCGCGCGCAGCTCGGGCAGCGCGAGGCGGCCCGCCGGCGACTGGACGCCCTGGCCGTCGCGCTGTCGCCGGGCCACGGCGTGCTGCCCGAGATGATCGACCCCGCCACCGGCGAATTCCTCGGCAACCTGCCGCAGGGCCTGAGCCATCTGTCGCACCTGATGGCGCTGTCCACCGTCGACGCCGCGCCGAGCGGCGAGTGATCGCGCGCGGCCACGTCATTTTTCCTGAACATCCCACTCGACTGGAGAACTCGATGACCGACCGACTCACGATGCAGGACCCCCGCGAGCAATACCCGAAGCCGCCGTTCCCGCGCCAGCCGCAGGCGGTGCCCGGCGAAGCTTCGAAGATGGATCCGGTGCCCGACCACGGCGAGACGAGCTATCAGGGCTCGGGCAAGCTGAAGGGGCGCAAGGCACTGGTCACGGGCGGCGACAGCGGCATCGGCCGCGCCGCGGCCATCGCCTTCGCGCGCGAGGGCGCGGACGTCGCGATCGCCCACCTGCCGGCGGAGCAGGCCGATGCGGAGCAGGTGCTCGCGCTGATCCGCGCCGAAGGCCGGACGGCGGTCGACCTGCCCGGCGACATCACGAACGAAGCCTGGTGCCGCGAGCTCGTCGACAAGGCGGTCGCGGCGCTGGGCGGCCTCGACATCCTCGTCATCAACGCGGGCCACCAGCAGACGCGCGAAGACATCTCGAAGGTCACGTCCGCCGACTTCGACCAGACGCTCAAGACCAACCTGTACGCGATGCACTGGATCACGCAGGCCGCGGTGCCGCACCTGCCGGCCGGCGCATCGGTCATCACGACCGCGTCCGTGCAGGCCTACGACCCGTCGGCCGCCTTGCTCGACTACGCCACCACGAAGGCGGGCATCGTGGCTTACACGAAGGCCTTGGCCAAGCAACTGCTCGAGAAGGGCATCCGCGCCAACGTCGTGGCGCCCGGGCCGTTCTGGACGGCGCTGCAGGCCTCCGGCGGGCAGACGCCGGAGAAGGTCATGAAGTTCGGCAGCGAGAGCGCGTACAAGCGGCCCGGCCAGCCGGTCGAGATCGCGCCGGTCTATGTGCTGTTGGCGAGCCAGGAGGGCAGCTTCATCAATGGCGAGGTCTACGGCGTGACCGGCGGAGCGGGCATCGCCTGACTCGGCGTGCGCCGGCACCGCGGGGCCGGCGGATCGCGAGGGCGCGACTTTGTTGTCGCGCGCTCATCGTCAACATCGGCCGCGCCGCCGATGCGCCAGCTTGGTGGGCGAAGCGGACGTGTCCTCGCAGGTGTCCGGCTTGCCGACGTTCGTGCGCCGATCCGCGACGGGCGCCAGCGTCGCTGCGCGGATCGAATCAGCGTCAACCCGTCCCTCTTCCGGAGTCTTCCCCATGATCAACGCCGTCGGCTACGCCGCCAAGCATTCCTTCAGCCGCCTCAAGCGCTTCGAGTTCCAGCGCGAGGATGCGACCGCGGAGGAAGTCGAGATCGAAGTGCTGTTCTGCGGCGTCTGCCACTCCGACGTGCACCAGGTGAAGAACGAGTGGTCGAACACCGTCTATCCCTGCCTGCCCGGCCACGAGGTGGTAGGCCGCGTCACGCGCGCGGGCAGCGCCGTGACGAAGCACCGCGTCGGCGACATCGTCGGCGTGGGCTGCATGGTCGACAGCTGCCGACAGTGCGCGCCGTGCCTCGCGGGCGACCAGAACTACTGCGAAGGCCCGAACAGCTGGCTCGCGACGTACAACGGCCCGATGGTGCCGAAGGACAAGGCGCCCGATGGCGGGAACATGTACGGCAAGGACAACACGTTCGGTGGCTACTCGAACGTGCTGGTCGTCCGCGAGGATTTCGTGCTGAAGATTCCTGCCGCGCTGCGCCCCGAGGTCGCGGCGCCGATCCTCTGCGCGGGCGTGACGACGTATTCGCCGATGAAGCACTGGGGCGTGAAGGCGGGCAGCGTCGTCGGCGTCATCGGCATGGGGGGCCTCGGTCATCTCGCCGCGAAGATCGCGAAGGCGATGGGCGCCGACGTCACCGTCTTCACGACGACGAAGGAGAAGCTCGACGAGGCGGCGAAGCTCGGCGTCAAGGGCGTGATGGAGAACGACAAGGACGCGTTGAAGTCGCTCGCGATGACCTTCGACTTCATGATCTCGACCATTCCCGAGAAGCACGACGTCAACCCGTTCGTCGCCTGCCTGAAGCGCGATGCGACGCTCGTGGCGGTCGGCCAGCTGGGGCCGATCGCGCCGGTGAACAACATGGAAGTCGCGATGCATCGCAAGAGCGTCGGCGGCTCGCTGATCGGCAACATCGCCGACACCCAGGAAATCCTCGACTTCTGCGCCGAGCACCAGATCGGGCCTGACATCGAGATCGTCCCGATCGACCAGATCAACGACGCCTACGACAAGGTCGAGAGCGGCGACGTGCGCTTTCGCTACGTGATCGAGATGGCGAGCCTGAAAGAGGGCACCGAGCGCTGATCGCGCGATCCGCCGGCGCGGACCGCTCGCGCGGCATGGGGATTGCCGATTCGCCCCCATGAACGCCCACGACATCGCTCCGTCGCTTCGAGCCGCCCTGCACGATGGGGCGAAGGAGCTCGTCGCCGGCGATGCCGCGTCGCGCGTGCGACTGCTTCGAGCGCTCGCGCGCGACGGCCTGGCGCGTCTGCCATTGCCGGGCGCGGGCGCGACGATCAAGCGCTGGCGCGCGCTCGCGGCGGTGGCCGGGCACGACCTCGCGCTGGTCAAGCTGTACGAAGGCCATGCCGACGCGCTCGCCATCCTGGCCGAGGCCGGCGACGTCGAACCTCGCGCGGATACGGTATGGGGCATGTGGGCCGCCGAGTCGCCCGGGGCTCGCGTCACGTTCGACGACACGGGCAACGGACGCTGCACGCTGGACGGCACGAAGGCCTGGTGCTCGGGCGCGCGCCACATCGATGCGGCGCTGCTGACGGTCTGGCATCCCGACGGCCGCGGGCCCTTCCTCGCGCGTGTCGACCTCGCGCAGCGCGGCGTCTCGTTTGACGACGCGAACTGGCAGGCGGTCGGCATGGCCGCGAGCGACAGCGTCGACGTGCGCTTCGATGGCGTTCCAGCCGCGCTCGTCGGCCCGGAGCGCTTCTATCTCCAGCGTCCCGGCTTCTGGCAAGGCGGCGTGGGCATCGCCGCGTGCTGGCACGGCGGTGCCTGCGCGATCGCTGAGGCGCTTCGACGTCAGGCGGCCGCGGTGGGCGAGCAGGCCGGCTGGCATCGGCTGCTCGGGCTGGGGGCGATCGACCACGTCCTCGGCGCGAACGCCGCGTTGCTGCGCGAGGCCGCGACCTGGATCGACGCCCACCCACAGGCTGACGCGCGCACCTGGGCGCTGCGCACGCGCGCCGCGGCCGACGCCGCCTGCGAGCTCGTGCTCCGCCACGCCACGCGCGCGCTCGGCGCCACGCCGCTGTGCCGCGACGCCGCCTTCGCGCGCCTGGCCGCGGACCTGCCCGTCTTCGTGCGCCAATGCCATGGCGACCGCGACCTCGTGGCGCTCGGCCAGCAGGTGCTCGACACCGGAGCCGTGTCGTGGCCGCTGTGATCGCGTCCACCCGGCCAGCGCCGGCCATCGGCGGCGCCGCGCAGGACCGGCGCATCCACGGCGAGGGCACGCCCGAGCACGCGTGGCGTCGCTGGGACGGGCTGGACGCGCTGCCGCCGATCGGGCTCGAGCGACTCGCGCCGCGCGGCGCGCGCATCATCGTCGTGTCGCCGCACCCGGACGACGAGGTGCTCGCCTGCGGCGGCGCCGTGGCGATGCTGGCGCGAGCGGGCCACGAGATCGTCGTCGTCGGCGTCACGGACGGCGAGGGCAGCCACCGCGGCTCGGCGAAGTGGACGCCGCGCCTGCTCGCGCAACGGCGCGGCGAGGAGCGCGCGCACGGATTGCGCGAGCTCGGACTGGACGCGCCCGCGCTCACGCTTGGCATCGCGGACGGCGGCGTGACCGCGGACGAGGCCACGCTCGCGCAGAGGCTGCGCGGCATCGCGCGACGCGGCGACGTGCTGATCACGACATGGCGCTTCGACGGCCATCCCGACCACGAGGCCGCGGGCCGCGCTGCGTCGACGGTCGCTGCGGAGCTCGGTTGCCGTTGCTGGGAAGCGCCGGTCTGGATGTGGCATTGGGCGCGGCCCGCCGACCCGCTCGTGCCGTGGCAACGCCTGTGGCGGCTGGCGCTCGACGTCGAGGCGCGCGAGCGCAAGCGCCACGCGATCGCCGCGCACGCGAGCCAGGTCGAGACGACGCCCGGCGAGCAACGCGCCGCGGTGGTGCCGGCCTGGGCGCTGGCGCGGCTGCTGCGCCCGTTCGAGGTGTTCATCGACAGCGACGGGTTGCCATGATCGATGCCGCTTCGCCTGCGCACTTCGACGCGCTGTTCCGTCTCGACGCGGATCCGTGGCGCACGCGCACCCGCTGGTACGAATCGCGCAAGCGCGCGTTGACGCTCGCGGCGCTGCCGCGCGAGCGCTACGAGCGCGCGTGCGAGCCCGGGTGCGGCGCGGGCGAGTTGACGACCGCGCTCGCGCCGCGTTGCGCGCAGGTCGTCGCGAGCGATGGCAGCGCCGCCGCCGTGCGCCAGGCACGCGACCGCGTCGCATCCTCGGCGAACGTGCGGATCGATCACGCGGTCATGCCGCGCGACTGGCCGTCCGGCCGCTTCGACCTGATCGTCGTCAGCGAGCTCGGCTACTACCTCTCTGCCGACGAGTGCCGATCGCTCGCCGCGGCCTGCCGCTCGTCGCTGGCCGACGGCGGGACGCTGGTCGCCTGCCATTGGCGTCGCCGCGCCGACGACATGGCGCAGTCGGCCGAGGCCGTGCACGCGATCCTCGGCGAAGGCGGCGGCCTGCTCGCGCTGTCGCACTACGAGGACGCCGACTTCCTGTTGGACGTCTGGGACGCCGACGCGCGCTCGGTGGCGCAGCGCGACGGGCTCGCATGATCGGCATCGTCGTCCCGGCCAACGACGAAGAGGCGCTGATCGGCCGCTGCGTCGACGCGTTGCGGCTCGCGGCGACGCACGCCGGCCTGCGCGGCGAGTCCGTCGAGATCCTCGTGGTGCTCGACGACTGCCGCGACCGCACGCGTGACATCGTGCTCGCGCGCGGCGTCGCCTGCATCGAGGTGACGAAGAAGAACGTCGGCGCCGCGCGCGCCGCCGGCGCCGCGGCCCTGATCGATCGCGGCGCGCGCTGGCTGGCGTTCACCGATGCCGACTCGGCGGTCGCGCCCGACTGGATCGTCCGCCAGCTCGAGACCGAGACCGACGCGGTCTGCGGCGTGGTCGCGATCGACGACTGGGGCGACTGGAGCGCGGAGGCGCGCGCGTCGTACGAGGCGGCGTACGTCGACGCCGATCATCACCGGCACATCCACGGCGCCAGCCTCGGCGTGTCCACCGACGCCTACCTGCGCGCCGGCGGCTTCCAGCCGCTCCGAAGCAGCGAGGACGTCGCGCTCGTGCGCCAGTTGACGGGCATCGGCGCGGCGATCCGGTGGACGAACGCGGTGCGCGTGATCACCAGCGCGCGCCGGCTCGCGCGCGCGCCCGACGGATTCGCCGCGCACCTGCGGCTGCTCGATGCGGGCCAGGCAGCCGGCGGATGACCCGCGATGATGAGCCGGGTCCCGTCGCGGCACTTTGATGGCCGACGGCTGCGTCCAGTCGCGCCGGTCGCTGCGCCCCACGCCGATGACGGCGGGCTTCCGGGGAAGTCGACGAGCAGCGCGCGACGTGTCAGAAGCTCGACCCCACGGCTTTGCCCGGGCAAGCTGTCAGCCAGCCGACGTGCGCTGGGGTGCTTGCGTGGCGTGAGGTCGCCTTGGAATCGAAGTCGGCTGACGACCCAGCGGATGCGGTTCCTCAGACCGTCCGCGCATTGAGGCACGTCTCGACGGCCTCCGGCGAAGCCGGCTTCACGAGGTGGCAGTTGAACCCCGCGGCGCGGATGCGCTCGACATCCTCGGGTTGGCCGTAGCCTGTCAGCGCGATCAGGTCGGCCTTCGCGAACTCGGGCCGCGCGCGCAAGGCCTTCGCCAGCTCGAAGCCGCTCATCCCGGGCAAGCCGATGTCGAGGACGAAGGCGTCGGGCACGAACTCGTCCAGCATCTCCAGGCAGGAGGCAGCGCTGGTCGCGACGCGGGCGTCGTGGCCGTGCAACCGCAGCATGATGGCCAGGCTTTCCGCCGCGTCGAAGTTGTCGTCGACGACAAGCACCCGGCGCGCTGCCTGGGCCTCCGATCCCGGCTTGCCGCTTGCGACGCCGCCGGGCTGCCTGCTTCCCGACAAGGCGGGCAGCGTCACCACGAATTCGCTGCCCTTGCCGATGCCGTCGCTCGCGGCGGTGATCTCGCCGTGGTGGATGTCGACGAGCTTGCGAGCCAGCGTCAGGCCCAGGCCCAGGCCTCCGTGCGCGCGATCCAGTGTCCGATCGGCCTGGGCAAACAGGTCGAAGACCTTCGGCAGCATGTCCGCCGCGATGCCGGTGCCGTTGTCGCGCACCCGGATGCCGATGCGTCCGTTCGGAAGTGCGGCGGCGTTCACGTCGATGCGACCGCCTCGATCGGTGTACTTGGCCGCATTGTTCAACAGGTTCGCCAGCACCTGCGAGAGACGCAGGAGGTCGCCCAGCACGACCAGCGGCTGCCTGGGAAGCTCGACGACGAGTTCCTGCGACTTGGCGTCGATGAGCGGGCGACTGGTCTCGACGGCACTCTCCACCAGGAGCGCGACATCCAGCGGCGCGAGCGCGAGTGCGACCTTGCCCTGAGCCAGGCGCGAGACGTCCAGCAGGTCGTCGAGGAGCCGCGCCATCGCCGCAGTCTGCCGGCCGATCACCTGGGTCGCCCATTCGGATTTCGGATCGGCCTGCTGGGTCAGCGACAGGATGCCCACGGCGTTGCGGATCGGGGCGAGCGGGTTGCGAAGTTCGTGCGCGAGCATGGCCAGGTATTCGTCCTTGCGCTGGTCGGCGTCGCGCAGCGCGTTCTCGGCGCGCGTGCGGTCCTCGACGTCCAGGGTCAAGGTCACCAGTTCATGCTCGTGATCGACGGCGTCGGCGTGCGGCACGCTGACCGATCGCATCCAGCGATAGTCGCCGTCATGCCGGCGCAGCCTGAAGTCGAACTCGACGCCGATGCGTTCGGCGCGCGGTCTGGCCATCAGGTCCAGGTAGGCGGCGCGCTCCGCCGGATGGACGAACTCCAGCCAACCGTTGCCGAGCAATGGATCGCGATCACGCCCGATGAATTCGGCGAACGCGCGATTCACGAACAGCGCGTGACCTGCGGCATCCTCCACGCGAAGCAGCGCAGGGATGTCGTCGGCCAGCTGTTGGAAGCGCACTTCGGTCGCCTGGCGCAATTGGCTCGTGACGTCGCGCTCCGTGGAAAGGATCGCGTACGGCTTGCCCGCGTCGTCGCGCAACGCGGTCGCCGTCACGGAGACATTCAGGCGCGACCCGTCCGCCGCCAATCGTTCAGCGGCCTCCGTGCCGTGTTGCGGATCGTCGATCGCGTTGCGCAGGAACGCCCTCACGGCGGCTTCCTGGCCAGGCGGCACATGGGCGAGCAGGTTCGCGCCTTCGTCGCGCGGCTTCTCGAGCCCGTACGCCTTGCGAGCGCCCTCGTTCCAGGAGAGGATCGTTCCGTCGAGGCCGTAGGTCATGACGGCGTCGTTCGAGTCCGCGAGCGCCGCGAGCAGATGGCGCGCCTGTTGCGCCGTCTGCTGCAGTTGCGTCACGTCGATGTAGGTGACGACGACTCCTTCGAGCGTCGAATTGGCCGATCGGTAGGGCAGGACGCGCCGCAGCAGCGACCGGCCGTCCTGGGCGCGGACCTCGGCTTCGATGGCCTCGCCGGATCGAAGGACGTCTGCCAGGTGCGCATTGAAGGAAGCATCCTCGGTGCGGCGCGAGATGTCCGACAGCGGTCGCCCCTCGTCTCCGGGCTGCAGCGTGAACATCGAGAGCGCGGACGGCGTGAAGCGTCGGATCTTCAAGTCCCGATCCAGCAGCACGGTCGCCACGTGGGTGCTGGACAGCAAGTTGTTCAGGTCGTCGTGGTTACGCGCCAGTTCCGCGATCTTGTCCTCGAGCTGCGCGTTGACCGTCGCCAGCTCCTCGTTGAGCGACTGCAGTTCTTCCTTGGAACTCTCGAGCTCCTCGTTGGAGGACTGCAGTTCCTCGTTCAGCGCGAGCGACTCCTCGTTGGCGAGCCGCAGGTCGTCGTTGCTGCGCTCGGCGTCTTCCAGCGCCAGCGCCAGTTCGCGACGCGTGTCGTCCATTTCCCGTTCGCTCGGCAACACGATCGGCGACGTCTGCGACACGCTCCAGTTGCCCGTCGCATCCCCTTCGAGCAGCTTGAACAGGACCGCGATGGCCCCCTCGTGCTGGCTCGCGTGCACCGCCTCGGCTTCGATCTCGACCTGCTTCACGTCGGCACCGGCGCCCAGCAGCGCCTGATGGCGGTGCGACATCCCGTCGGCCGCGACCTGGCGCAACAAGCGGCGCACGCCACCGCGGAATTCGGAGCGCAGGAGCGTCGCCAGGTCGAGCGCGGCTTCGCCCTGTGGCTCCAGGAATTGCCCGATCCTGCCGTGGAAGAACAGGACGCGGCCGTCGCGGTCGACCAGCACGGCAGCGGTCGGCTCGCGCGGTCCGAGATGCGTCCGCAGGCACTCGGCATTCGTGATGCGCGGCTCTGCCCCGCGGCGAACCTGGCCCCACCGCGCGACGTTGCTGGCGTCGTTGCCGATGAACCCGGAGGGCAGGTGCGTGCGGCCACCGATGCGGCGGAACACGCGCCGCGAGGCGGAGATCGGCTCGAACAGCCCCGTGTGGGCGCCGATGGATTCGGCCTTGCCCAGCACCAGCAGCCCGCGCGGCTTCAATGCGAAGTGGAACAGCTCCAGGACGCGCATCTGCAGGGCGGGCTCGAAATAGATCAGCAGGTTGCGGCAGACCACCATGTCGAGCCGCGAGAACGGCGTGTCGCGGATCAGGTTCTGCGGCGCGAACAGCACCGACTCGCGCAGGCGCTTGCGCACGACGTAGCGATCGCCGCGTCGCTCGAAGAAGCGCGCCAGCCGCTCGGGCGACACGCTCGAGACGATGCTTTCGGGATACGAGCCGGCGCGCGCGACGTTGAGCGCGTCGAGATCGATGTCCGTGCCGAACACCTGGACGGGTTGGGTGTCCTCCGCGCCCTTGGCGTGTTCGAGCAGCAGCATGGCGACGGAATACGTCTCCTCGCCGGTCGCGCAACCCGGCGTCCAGACGCGGACGGGCGCGTCGTCGGGCTGGCGCCCGGCCATCAGTTGCGGCGCCACCTCGTCGGCGAGCTGCTGCCAGGCATCGGCGTCGCGGAAGAAGTCGGTGACGCCGATGAGGAACTCTCCCTTCAACGCCTCGATCTCGTCCTTGGACTGCTCCAGCAGCGTGATGTAGTCCGCCACCTTGACCAGTCGATGCAGGCTCATTCGCCGGCGCAGGCGTCGGCGCAGCATGCCGGGGCGATACCAGCGGAAGTCGTGTCCGGTGCGGGTCAGGACGACGGCCAGCACGGCGTTCAGCCCCAGGGCGGCTTCATCTCCATCCTCGTTGATGGCCGTCGTGCTCGACCAGTTCCCTGGCCGAATGAAAGTAGTCGCGCAGCGCCTCGGGCATCAGGCGCGGCTCCCGCACCAGGTCGGCGACGCCCGCATCGATGGCGCTGTTGGGCATGCCGGGATACTGGGCCGTGGCCGGCTTCTGCACCAGCGTCAATCCACCGGCGGCCTTGATCGCTCGCAGGCCGATCGAACCGTCGTGGTCGGTGCCGCTCAGGACGATGCCGGCGGCGCGTGGGCCCGCGTCCGCGGCGAGCGACTCCATGAAGAAATCGATCGGCTTCGGCATGGGCGGCCGCTTGTCGATGTGCGAGACGATCAATCGACCGGCATCGATGCTGATGGCCGCCGCGGGCGGGATCACGTAGATGCGGTTCCCTTCGACGCGCTCGCCGTCGACGGCCTCGGTGGCGCGAAGCAGGCCGGCTCCGCTCAACAGCTCGGCCATGTGGCTGACATGGTCGCGCTGCATGTGCGTCACGACCACGTACGCGAAGCCCAGCGCCGGTTGAACCGCTGCGAAGAACTCCTTCAGCGCCTCGAGCCCGCCTGCGGAGGCGCCGATGGCGATGATGCCGGGTGAGCCGGACTCGACCGCAACGGGATCAGGCTCGGCTGTCTGGTCGTCCATTGCAGCGTCTCGACGTGGGTGGGATAAGACATTCTAGGCTCGGGTTTCCTGGTCGCCAGACTCGAGCGGCGCCGGCGCGACAGTGGCGGCGATCGATCGGGACAGGCAGGCACCGATGCCACCTCGATCGGCTCGAACGGCCGGCTCCGGGCGTGGCGGCATCCACCACCTTTTGTCACCTCGCTCCGAAGGAGCATCGCATGGGTACCGGAAAGATCAGCCTGCTGCCCGCGCTCGAACGCATGCAGCCTGGCGATCACGACCGCGGCATCTTCCGCAGCGACGCCGACCAACGGCGGATCGTGATCGACTTCGTCCAGCTGGGCATCGATCGCCACGAGAAGATGATCTATCTCGTGCACCTGTAGACCGCCGATCGGCTGCGGGCCACGCTGTCGGAGGCCGGCATCGACGTCGATGCGCTAGTGGCCAGCGGCCAGCTCGTCATCCAGTCCGCCAAGGAGGTCTATCTCGTCGATGGCGTCTTCCGGCCGGACATGATGATCGAGATGCTCGGCCGCGAGACCGCCGCTGCGCTGGACGCCGGCTATGCCGCCTTGCGCGTGACCGGCGAGATGGCCTGGGCGCTGGCTGGCGACCCGGGCTCGGAGCGGCTGGTCGAATACGAGGCCTTGCTGAACAAGTTCTACGCCACCGGCGTGAAGAGCTATTCCATCTGCCAGTACGACCAGCGCCGCTTCGATGCCGACCTGCTGCTCGACGTGCTGCACACGCATCCGTCCGTGCTGCTGGACACCGAGGGCTTCGACAACTCGAAGATGTACTACGTCCCGCCCGAGGCCTTCCTGACCGCGGATCGCACGAGCGGCATCCTCGAAACCCGTCTCGCGAACCTGACCCGGGACGTCGCCGCGGCACAGGCCTAGGCGAGCGCAGGTCAGATGCCCTTCGATTTGACCTGCTTCGTGCAGGCCATGGTCACGCTGCCGGGGCACGCGGCCTTGCTGTCGCGCGCCTGCGAGGCCGCGGCAGAGGTCTCGGGCAAGCCCGCGTTCGCGGCCCATGTCCTGCCTGGACGTCCGTGGGAGCACGCGACGCTCGCGGCGTCCGGCCCCCACGATCCACCGCTCCCGGCGGCCGTGCGATCGGCCCTGTTCGCGGTCCACCGGCGCGTTTCGCTCGCAGCGGAAATGCTCGTCGTCCAGCGCGACGCCGAGACCGAATCCATCTTCCGCGCGCTCGCGACGCAGGGGTGTACGGCGCTGGTCGTGATCCCGCTGCGCAATCGGGGCGGACGACTCTCGGGCAGCCTCACGACGGCGGCCGACGGTGACGTCGACACCCTGCGCACCATCGCGTCCCTGACCGGGCCGGCCATGGAGGCCGCGTGGCTGCACACGCTCGCCCGCCGCGACCAGGAACGCCTGCAGCTGTTCTCCGAGACCACGGAGGAAAGCCTGTGGGACTGGGACATCGCGCTCGACGAAGTCTGGTGGGGCGGCAACCTGGAGCAGCTGTTCGGCGGCCGGGTGCGGGTGTCGCGACGCCCCGACTGGCGGCATGCGCGCATCCATCCCGAAGACGTCGACCGCGTCATCTCGTCCCTTGAGACCGCGCTGGCCGCCAGCGATTCCTCGTGGAGCGCGCAATATCGCCTGCGCGCCGCGAGCGACGACTTCGTCCACGTGCGCGAACACGTCTACTTCCTGCGCGAGGTCGACGGTCGGCCGTATCGTGCGATCGGCACGGTGCGCGATGTCAGCGCGCTCGAGCAGTCGCTGCGCAGCGAGATGCAGGCCCGCGCCACCGCGGAGCGTGCCAGCGTGGTCAAGGACGAGTTCCTGGCGATGCTCGGCCACGAACTCCGCAACCCGCTCGCGCCCATGGTCACCGCCATCACGCTGCTCGAGCGCCAGGTCGGCGACCCGGAACAGTCGCTCGCCATCCTGCGCCGCCAGACCCAGCACCTGGTCCGCCTGGTCGACGACCTGCTGGACGTCTCGCGCATCAGCAGCGGCAAGATCGACCTCGAGAAGCAACGAACCTCGGCGGCGACGCTCGTCCAGCGCGCCCTCGAGATGGTGCAGCCGTTGATGGCGCAGCGACGGCACGAGGTCGCCGTGGATATCGCGCCCGATCTCGAGCTGGACGTCGATCCCGCACGCATGACGCAAGTGCTGTCCAACCTGCTCGCCAACGCGGCGAAGTACACCGAGCCCGGAGCGCGCGTTCATGTCACCGCCCAGGCCCAGGACGACGTGGCTGTCATCCGGATTCGCGACAACGGCATCGGCTTGGCGCCCGCGTTCCTGCCGACGATCTTCCAGATGTTCACGCAAGGCCCGCAAGCGCTCGACCGGGCCCAGGGCGGTCTTGGCCTGGGCCTGAGCATCGTGGCCAACATCGTCAAGCTGCATGGCGGCCGGGTGGAGGCACTCAGCGACGGTCTGGGTCGCGGCACCGAGATCGTGGTTCGGCTGCCGCGGGCTGCCGACATCGCGAGACAGCCTGGCGACGCTTCAGCCAAGCCCCCGTCCCGGGTACCGCCGCAAGACGTGCTCGTTGTCGATGACAACGAAGACGCCGCCGCGATGCTGGAGGCGCTGCTGTCGGCCAGCGGACATGTCGTCCGCATCGCGCATCACCCTGACGAGGCGCAGCGCCTGTTCGATGAACGCCACCCCGAAATCGCGTTGATCGACATCGGGCTTCCGTCGATCGATGGCTACGAACTGGTGCGCCGACTTCGACTGAGCGCCGACGCGGCGAAAACCACCTTCGTCGCCTTGACCGGCTATGGCCTCGCCTCCGACAAGGCCAGGGCGCTCGACGCCGGCTTCGCGGCCCATGTGGCGAAGCCCGTCTCGTTGGAGACGCTGGAGAAGTTGATCGAGCGATGGCGTCGCTGAGGTCGGGCGCGGATCAACTCGTCATGCCTGCGGCCTTGCGCGTCGACAAGGGACGGTCTTGACGGTCATCCGCATTTCACTGAACGTGAATGGCAGGAACTGTCGAATCTCGGGCAGCAGATCCCGGGCAAAATCCAGGTCGTTATAGTTCATGACATACCAGTCGTTGTGAGCAAGGTCAGAAAGCAGCTTGTGAAGTGCTGTTCTCGGAAGGGAACATGAGCGCTCAGTGCGTATTCCGTGAGCGAAATTTCTTCGAATAGAAGATCTTCATTCACATCAAAGGGCCTGGCGTAGACATACCTGTGCAGCGTCTCGAGCAGTTGAGATGCTGCCCCTGTGCGAACCTCGGACCGACTTAGCTTGTGCCTCATGAACTCGCCCCTGGATGGAGCGGTGAGTGTTCCCGATTTCGTCCGATAAGCCGCCTCGGCCCTTTGCCTCTGGCTCCTATGCAGCGGTTGCTGATCCTCATCAGTGCGGGCCGGCAGTTCGCTATCGCCTGCATAGCTGCCCATGCGCGGGATGCAGTTGACGCGTGAACTAAAGTAGCCGGTAGGCCTGCACGTCGCGGGCGCCATCCACCGCCTGCCGTCATGCTCGACAGTACCGACCTGCAACGATTGCTTCGTGAGACGCCCGGCATGTTCGTGCTACTCAGCGCGGACGCCGGCTACACGATCCTCGGGGCCAGTGCGGAGTACTTGAAGACGTCGCATTCGGACGAGTCCATTATCGGCCGTCCGCTGCTCGAGGTGTTCCCGGACAACCCGGATGTCGACCCTGTGGGCAGCCGGACGCTTCGCGCATCGCTGGGCCAGGTGCTCGCGACGCGCAAGCCCGATCGCATGCCGGTCGTGCGCTACGACGTTCGTCGGCCGGCCTCCGAGGGCGGTGGCTTCGAGGAGCGCTACTGGTCGCCGATGAACATCCCGGTGCTCGCCGACGACGGCCGCGTCGAATACATCCTGCACCGGGTCGAGGAAGCGACCGTCAAGTCCAATCGCAGCGCCGTGGAGATCCTGGAGAGCATCACCGAAGGCTTCTTCACGCTCGATCGCAACTGGTGCTTCGGCTACGTGAATGCGGAAGCCCACCGCATTCTTGGCGTCGAACTCGGCTCGCTCACGCGACGCGTCATCTGGGAGGTCTACCCGGGACTCGAGGGCACGCCGTTCTGGAACTGCTACCACCAGACGATGGACGAGCGGGTCAAGACCTCATTCACCGCCTACTACGCTAACCAGGCACGTTGGTACGAGGCCACCGTGTTTCCCGCGCCGGAAGGCGTGTCGGTGTACTTCCGCAACGTCACGGAAAGCAAGGTGCGGGAAGTGCAGCGCGATGCGCTGGCCGACTTGTCGCGGCGCCTTGGCAACGCGGCCGACGCCGCCGAGGCGGGCTACGAAGGGTCGCTTGTTCTTGGCACGACCTTGAACGTGAGCCGTGTCGGATATGGGACAGTCGATCACGACAGCGGCAACCTCTTCGTCAATCGGGACTGGATCCGGTCGGGCGTGGAATCGCTCGCCGGCGTGACGCCGCTGCTGGACTACGGCACGTTTATCGACAGCTTGCGACGAGGCGAGTTCATTGCGATCAGCG
>JASLEM010000445.1 GCA_030151165.1 Burkholderiaceae bacterium | reverse complement strand
CGTACATCAGCGTCTTGACCCGCCGGTAGTCGTCGGAGCCGGCGCCCTCGACCATGTAGCAGGCCAGCGTCCACGGGCTGCCCGAGAAGCCGATCAGCGGCACGCGGCCGTCCAGGGCCTTGCGGATGGAGGTGACGGCGTCGAAGACGTAGCGCAGCTTGTCCATGTCCGGCACGGCGAGCGCGTCGACGGCGGCTTCGTCGCGCACGGTCCTCGCGAAGCGCGGGCCCTCGCCTTCCGCGAACGACAGGCCCAGGCCCATCGCGTCGGGGACGGTCAGGATGTCGGAGAACAGGATCGCGGCGTCGAGCGGAAAGCGCTCCAGCGGCTGCAGCGTGACCTCGGTGGCGTAGTCGACGTTCGTCGCCAGCCCCATGAAGCTGCCGGCGCGCGCGCGCGTGGCCTTGTACTCCGGCAGGTAGCGCCCCGCCTGGCGCATCAGCCACAGCGGCGTGGTGTCGGTCGGCTGGCGCAGGCAGGCGCGCAGGAAGCTGTCGTTTTTCAGGAGGGGCCACATGCGGCGGATTATCCGCGCGCGGGGCGGCCGCCTCGCCGCGCAAGGCCTAGATCGGCTTCAGCGGCCCGGTGAACTTCTCGCGTTGCGGCTTGCCCGCGAGCGGCGGGATCTCGAAGTCCGGCGCAGGATCCTCCGGCTCGGGCAGGCGCGACAGCAGGTCGGCAATCAGCCTCAGGCGGCCTTCCTTCTGGTCGTTGAAGTCGACCAGCGTCCACGGCGCCGTCTTCGTGTGCGTCGCCTTCAGCATGCGGTCGCGCGCGCGGCCGTAGTCGGCGTAGCGGGTGCGCGCCTGCAGGTCGACCGGCGAGAGCTTCCATTGCTTGAGCGGGTCGTCGAGCCGCTCGGCGAAGCGCTGCTCCTGCTCGGCCTGGTCGACGGTGAGCCAGTACTTGAAGAGCCGGATGCCGTCGTCGACGAGCAGCTTCTCGAACACCGGCGCCTGCTCGAGGAAGGCCTTGGTCTGCTCGGGCGTGCAGTAGCCCATCACGAGCTCGACGCCGGCACGGTTGTACCAGCTGCGGTCGAACAGCGTCATCTCGCCCGCGGCCGGCAGGTACGGCACGTAGCGCTGGAAGTACCACTCGCGCTGCTCGCGCTCGCTCGGCACGCCGAGCGCCGCGATGTGGCACTGGCGCGTGTTCAGCTTCTCGGAGATGGCCTTGATGGCGCCGCCCTTGCCCGCGGTGTCGCGCCCCTCGAAGATCACGACGACACGCTCGCCGCGCTTCTGCAGCGCCCGCATCACGCCGTTGAGGCGCACCTGCATCGGGCGCAGCCGATCCTCGTATTTGCCGCCGCCGTGGGCGAGCGCGTCGATGGCCGGGTCGTCGTGCTTCTGCTTGTTCGAGTGCGATTTCTTCTTGCTCATGGACGGGATGATGCGGTGTTTCCGATCATCCCGCTGGGCATTCGGCGCGCCGGCCGGTCAGAAGCCGGGCATCGAGGGCATCGTCGGCAGGCTCGGCATCGACGGCATGCTGGGCACGGACGGGAGCGAAGGCATCGACGGCGGCGCGAGGTTCTTCAGCACGTCGTCCGGCGCGTTCTGCAGCCACTGCTGCGTCTGCTGCGCGAGCTGGTTGACGTCGGTCGGCGGCTTCGCGGCGTCCTGGATCTGCTGGGCCGCCTGCTGGGCCTGCTGCTGGGCCTGCGCGACGGCCTGCTGGGCCTGTTGCTGCGCGGCGGCGACCGCCGCCTGGCCCTGCTGCTGCGCCGCTTGCGCCTGCTGCTGAGCGGCGGCGAGCGCGGCCTGCGCTTGCTGCTGCGCCGCACCGACCGCCGACTGGGCCTGCTGCTGCGCCTGCGCCACGGCCGCCTGCGCCTGTTGCTGCGCCTGCGCGGCCGCGGCCTGGGCCTGGGCGACGGCGGCCTGCGCCTCGGACTTCGCGTCGTCGACGGCCTGCTGGCCCTGCGCGACGGCCGAGTCGACCGCCTGCTTGCCCTGGTCGACATAACCCTGGCCCTGCGCGATCGCCGAGTCCGCCATCGACTTGCCCTGGTCCTCGTACGACTGGGCCTGCGCCATCGCCTGGTCGGCCATGGCCTTGCCCTGGTCCTCGTAGCCCTGCGCCTGCTGCTTGGCCTGGTTGATCGCGTTGGTCACCTCGTCGGGCAGCTTGCCCTGCTCGGCGTCGGCGAGGTATTGCTGCATCGCGGGCGGGAGCGCGTTCTGCAGCTGCTTCTCGAGCGCGTCGCGCGCGTCGGCAGCCTGCTGCGCGAGCGCCGACAGGTCGGGCAGGTCGGGGACGTTCGGCACCGCGTTGTTCAAGGCGTTGGTCAGCTCGCCGACCTTGTCCTGGTAGGCCGAGATGGCCGGGTTGTTCTGCAGCGCGTTCTGCATGCCGTCGGTGATGCCGCTCAGCGCGGAGCCGGCATCGAACGCGGGCGGCACGTGGGCGCCGCAGCCGCACGGGACGGCGGGCGTCGCGACGTTCTGCAGCGACGAGAACGCGTTGCCGATCGCCCCGGTGGCGGCGGCCATCGCGCTGCCGACCGCGCCGGACGCGGCACTCGAGGCGTCGCCCAACGCGCCTTCGGCCGCGGCGGCGGCCGCCTGCGCCTGGGCCTTGGCGGCCTGCACGGCCTGCTGGGCCATCTGCTGCGCCTGCTGGGCGGCGGCCTCGGCCTGCTGGGCGAGCTGCGCGGCCTTGTCCTGCGCGGCCTGGAGTGCCTGCTGGGCCTGTTGCGCGGCCTGCTGGGCCATCTGCTGCGCCTGCTGGGCGGCCTGCTCGGCCTCCTGCTGGGCCTGCTGCGCCGCCTGTTCGGCCTGCTGCTCGGCCTGGGTCGCGGCGCCCTTGGCGTCGTCGAGCATCTGCTCGCCCTTGGCCTCGGCGTCCTTGGCGGCCTGCTCGCCCTGGTCGGCCAGCGCCTGGGCCTTGCCCTCGACGTCCTGCACCGCCTGCTGGCCCTGCTGCTCCAGCTCGTTGGCCTTGTTCTCCGCGTCCTGCACGGCCTGCTCGGCCTTCGCCTGGGCGTCGGCCGCCATCTGCTGCGCCTTGGCCTCGGCGTCCTGCACGGCCTGCTGGGCCTGCTGCTCGGCTTCCTCGGCCTTGGCCTGCGCGTCGGCGGCGATCTGCTGCGCCTTGGCCTCGGCGTCGGCCGCGGCCTGCTGCGCCTTGGCGGCGGCGTCCGTGGCGGCCTGCTGCGCCTGTTGCGCCGCCTGTTGGGCCTGCTGGACGGCCTGCTGCGCCTGCGCCTGCGCGGCCTGCTCGGCCGCCTGCGCCTTGTCCTGCGCGGCCTGGGCGACCTGCCCCGCCTGCGCGGCCAGGTCTGCGGCCTTGCTCGCGGCATCCTGCGCTGGCGCGGCGAGTTGCTGCAGACCCTGCGACGCGGCCGGCCCGGCCTGCGACACGGCGTCGCCCAGCGGGCCGCCCATGCCCGGCAGGCCGCTCATGCCGCGCCCCTCGCCGCCGGGGCGGCGCCGCCCTCGAGCGTGTGGAAGACGAGCTGGGAGAAGTCCTTCAGCGCCTGCGCCTTCGTCGGCGACGGCATCCGGCGCTCGCGCAGGATCTGGCTGATCGCCGGGATGCGGCGGTCGAACTCCTCGCCCATCAGGAAAGCGGTGTAGACGTAGGTCGCGACGGACTGCTCGTCGTGCAGCCCGTAGCGCGCGGCCTGGGCCGTCTGGCGGTGGATCGCGGCGACGAGTTCCGCGAACGGCATGCGGGCGACCTGCTCGGGGTGGTTCTCGCGCAGGATGGCGATCAGGCGGGCGTCGAACGAGTCCTGACCCAGCTTGTCCCACTGGGCTTGGGAGATTGTGACCATGCGGCCTCCAGCACGGCGGAGTGCTCCCGCCAGCCGCGATTGTCGCGACGGCGATGGGCGAATGCTCTCCCTAAATAGGGGGCCGTCCGCCTGGGAGAAGCCCGGGTGAACGCGGCAACTGGCGCCCGATCGCGGCCGTTTTCAAGTTGCCGCGGGAGGCGTCGAAAACGAATCGCGGTGCGCCCGTGCGCAGCGCCGTGCCCGAACACGCTCCGTCGACGCCGTCCGCCCGGCCCGAAGGACGCCCCTCCACCCTGCAGCGAAAGCACCGGCGCCGTCTCGTCATGCCGCTTGTCGTTAACAGCAACCTCGCGTCCATCGCGACCCGCCGCGCCCTGGATCGCAACCAGGCCACGCTGCAGGTCGCGTTGCAGCGGCTGTCGACCGGGTTGCGCGTGAACAGCGCGCGCGACGACGCCGCCGGGCTGGGCATCGCCGCGCGGATGACCAGCGAGGCGCGCGGCGACGCCGTGGCGCTGCGCAACGCCAACGACGGCATCTCCCTGCTGCAGACCGGCGACCAGGCGCTCGCCTCGATGACCGACCGGCTGCAGCACGTGCGCGAGGTCGCCGTGCAGGCGCTCAACGGCACGCTCGCCGACACCGATCGCGGCGCGCTCGACCGCGACGTCCAGGCCGCGCTGAAGGAGGCCGACCGCGTCGCCAGCGCGACCAGCTTCAACGGCAAGAAGCTGCTGGACGGCTCGTTCGGCAGCGGCGACTTCCAGATCGGCGCGCACAGCGGCGACACGCTGGCCGTCGACCTCTCCACCAGCGTGCGCACCGGGCAGCTCGGCGCGATCGCCACGGCGACCTCGGCCGACCTGCGCACGTCGAACGGCAACGGCGGCGGCGGCTTCGTGTTCGCGGGCACCTATACGACGGTGCCGATCACGAACTTCGACTTCTCGCGGCCCGACATCCCGCTGCGGCCCGGCTCGACGCTGGTCGGCGCGGGCGTCGCGACCAACTACGCCGGCGCGGGCAACGCCGCGGTGATCTCGGTCGACGGCCGCAACGTGACGCTCTCGTCCAACTACGGCAGCCTCGGCGGCGTGGCGGGCGCGATCCAGTCGCAGCTCGATGGGGCCGCGCCCGGCAGCTACACGGTCAGCCAGAGCGGCGGGCAGCTCAAGATCGCGAAGACGGCGTCGGCGTCGAACGCGCCCGGCGCGCCGGTGATCGCCGCCGTCTCGGGCGCCAACGCGTCGGCGTTCGCGTCGAACACGCCGACCAACGGCAACGCCGCCGCCAGCAACACGCACGCTGGCTTCACCGTCGACGGGCACCGCGTGTCGCTGACCTCGAACGTGGGCGACGCCGGCGGCCTGATCGGCGCGATCCAGCAGCAGCTCGACGCGGGCGCGCCGGGCGTCTACAGCGTCTCGGGCGGCGCGTCGGGCATCAGCATCCAGCACGTGCACTCGGGCGGGCTGCCGGCGATCGGCGGGTTCACCGACACCGGCGCCGCCGTCTTCGCCCGCAACGCCGGCGCGCACCTGACGCTCTCGGCGGGCGACCTCAGCGTGCAGGTCGGCACCGGCCACGCGATCGACATCACCGGCAACTTCACCAGCGCCGAGTCGCTCGCCGCGGCGATCCAGGCCAAGGTGCCGGCGCTGAGCTCGGTGCACGTCGACGAGCAGACCGGCCAGCTCAAGATCAACGCGACGCAGACGATCACGCTCGCCGGCGCGCAGGCCGACCCCGGCGGCGTGCTCGCGTTCGCGCAGCTCTCCAACCCGGCCAGCGGCAGCCTCGACGACGCGGGCGTCTCGACCCAGGACGACGCGAGCGACACCGTGCTGCGCATCGACTCGGCGATCGACGCGCTCACCAGCCAGCGCAGCACGTTCGGCTCGCTGCTGTCGCGCTTCGATGCGGTCGCGTCCTCGCTGCAGCGCCAGCAGGCGGTCGTGCAGGGCTCGCGCAGCCGGATCGTCGACGCCGATTTCGCCACCGAGAGCTCGACGCTCGCCCGCGCCCAGGTGCTGCAGCAGGCGGGCGTGGCGCTGCTGGCGCAGGCGAACGCGCAGCCGAGCCAGGTGCTGCAGCTGCTGAAGTCCTGAGGCACCGACGCGGGCGCGCAGGTGACGCCCCCGCGCGCGACGCGGGCGTGAAAAAGCCCGCGCACGTTGCCGTGGGCGGGCGTTCGGTGCGGGCAGCGATGCTGCCCGGATCAGGCGTCGATCAGTGGCCGGCCTGGCCGCGGAAGCGGCGGATGGCCGACAGCTGCGCCGCGAACACGGCCAGCTCGCTCTGCGCCTTGGCGACGTCGAAGTCGCCCTTGGCGTTCGAGAGCGCGGCTTCGGCGGCCTTCTTGGCGGCTTCGGCCTTGGCCTCGTCCAGGTCCTTGCCGCGGATCGCGGTGTCGGCCAGCACGGTCACGCGATCCGGCTGCACCTCGAGGATGCCGCCGGCGACGAAGACGAATTCTTCCTGGCCGTTGTCCGCGCGCTTGATGCGCACGGCGCCCGGCTTGATGCGCGTGATCAGCGGCGTGTGGCGCGGCATGATGCCGAGCTCGCCGCTCTCGCCCGGCAGCGCGACGAAGCTCGCCTCACCCGAGAAGATCTGCTCTTCGGCGGAGACGACGTCGACGTGGATGGTTGCCATAAAGGTGTCCGTTCTCTAGGAAGCGAAGATTGCAGGAAGCAAGCGTTCGGCGTCCGGGCAAGGCGCCGCGCACAGCCGTACTGGAGGTACGGCGAGCACGGCAACGCCGCCCGGGCGTCGAAGGCGCCGCTTACTGCATGCCCTTCGCCTTTTCGATGGCTTCGTCGATGGTACCGACCATGTAGAACGCCTGTTCCGGCATGTGGTCGCATTCGCCGGCGATGATCATCTTGAAACCACGGATGGTTTCCTTCAGCGGCACGTACTTGCCCGGCGAGCCCGTGAAGACTTCGGCGACGTGGAACGGCTGCGACAGGAAGCGCTGGATCTTGCGGGCGCGGGCGACGACGAGCTTGTCTTCCGGCGCCAGTTCGTCCATGCCCAGGATGGCGATGATGTCGCGCAGTTCCTTGTAGCGCTGCAGGGTGGCCTGCACGGCGCGGGTGGTGTCGTAGTGTTCCTGGCCGATCACGTTCGGGTCGATCTGGCGC
>JASLEM010000436.1 GCA_030151165.1 Burkholderiaceae bacterium | reverse complement strand
GACATCATCATGTTCATCTACCGCGACGAGTACTACAACAAGGAATCGAAGGAGCCGGGCGTCGCCGAGATCATCATCGCCAAGCAGCGGAACGGCCCGGTCGGCACGACCAAGCTGACGTTCCTGCGGCAGTGGACGAAGTTCGACAACCTCGCGCCCGACTACCAGGGCGGCGGCGAGTACTGAGCCCGCGCGAGGGCGCGCGCGTTCAGCGCGAGGCGCCCGCCGCGGCCGTCGCGAAGGTCTCGAGGTGCCAGGCCTCGGTGGCGTCGTCCGCCGGGAACATGCACTCGAGGCGCAGCTCCTGCGCGGAGATGGTCTGCGGCGTGCCGACCGTCGCGACCATCGAGAAGTAGTCCAGCGTCCGGCCTTCCGCCACGAAGCCGATCGGGATCACCGGGGCGGTGCCGGAGCCTTCGACCGGACCGGCGTCGACGTCGGTGCCGGCGGACGCCCGCAGCTCGGCGACCAGGCCGGCCATCTTCTCGTCGACGACGCCGCCCGTCGATTCGCGTCGGATGCGGTCGAACAGGGCGCGCGCGACGGTGTCCCATCGGTCGATGTGCGGTCGCAGGCCGTCCGGGTCGAATACCAGCCGCAGCAGGTTGCGCGGCCTGGGGTGGCGCGACAGGTCGACGAAGCGGCCGAAGAAGCGCGGCGCGGCGTCGTTGGTCTCCAGCACGTTCCAGTAGCGATCCATCACCAGCGCGGGGAAGGGCTCGTGCTGCTTCAGCATGCGGCGGAGCGCGCGATGGACGGCGCGCATCTCGGTCGAATTCCACGCCTCGTCCGCGTACGCCGGTGCGAAGCCGGCCGCCAGCAGCAGCGCGTTGCGTTCGCGGAACGGGACGTCGAGCGCGCGCGCCATGCCCAGCAGCATCGCGCGGCTGGGCGCGCTGCGGCCGCTCTCGACGAAGCTGACATGGCGTTGCGAGATGCCCATGTCGAGCGCCAGTTCGAGCTGGCTGCGACCGCGCTCGGCGCGCCATCGACGCAGCAGCGCGCCGAGCGCGGGGCCGGCGCGGGCATCGGTGCTCGTCGATCGGGTCGAGGTCATGGCGCGCTTTCGTCAGAACGCGGTCGGGCCCACGGAGCCGTACCACGCCACGACCTTCGACGGGTCCTTCTCGTCCATGTAGAAGAAGTGCTGCATGGTCGGCCGGACGGTCGGGATGCTCTTGTCGTTGAACACCATCGTGACGAAGCCGCGGAAGACCTTCAGGGTCGGGCTGTCCCAGTATTCCACGACGTCGTGGTGCGCCGTCAGGTTGCGGTCGACGAAGTCGCGCAGCCCGTTGCGGATGCCTTCGCGGCCACGCCAGTCGCTGACGCCGAGGTGCGCGACGGCGTCGTCGGCGAAGCAGTCGAAGCCCGCGCCCCAGGTCTTGTCGTCGATCTCCTGCCAGAAGTCGAGCAGCCATTGCGGCGCGGCCATCCGGGTGAAGCTGATGTTGTCGTTCATGGCGATATTCCTTTGCGATGTCTCCCGCGTCATTGCGGGAGGAGATTCGAATTCTCGATATCGCGGGAATCGCGGCAATTACCTGGCAGGTAATCGGGAACCGATCGACGCACCTGGTCCGCTCGCGTTCACGAGCCGCGCTGGTGCGGCTTCTGGTGGAAGGCGCGAAGCGCGATCGAACGGGCCTGGTCGGGGTGCTGGCACTTGAAGATGCATCGGCCCTCGACGTTGTGCGCCAGCTTCGCGCAGAGCACCTGGGTGCGGCCGGTCAGCAGGCGGTAGGCGTCGACGGCGAGCTGCATGCCCAGGATCGGCGCCACCAGCGCGAGGCCGCCGGCGAGCCAGCCGAGGTCCCAGTGGCCATCCGACAGCGTGACCACGACCGTGCGCGCCGGGTTGACGCCGAAGGCCGACAGCGGCGACTCGAACGCCACGATCACGGCGATCACGAGGCTGTAGATCAACCCGGCCCATCGGTACCAGGTCGCGTGGTTGGTCGCCACCAGCACGACCAGCATCATCCAGCCGGCGACCGCGGCTTCCGCGACGAAGACGATCGCCGCGCTGGCCGTGCTCGGTGGCACCGTGATGCCCGACGTGGAGATCGCCTCGAACTCCGACCCCATCAAACCGCGCGCGATCGCGATGCCCGCGGCGCCACCCGCGAACTGCGCGAGGAGATAGAACAGCAGGTCCCAGCGGCCGACCTTGCGCAGGCGAAAGAACGCCAGCGTCATCGCGGGGTTGAGGTGCGTGCCGGAGCGCCGCCCCCACGGCGAATAGATCAGCGTCGCCGTGATCGCGCCCATCGCCAGGCCGTTGAGCGCGCGGCGCAGGACAGGGTCGGGCAGCGCGTTGCGCAGCACGCCGCCGGGCGTCTCGAGCAGCGCCGCCACGACGCCCGCGAGCACGACGAAGCTCATGAGGAACAGCGCCTCGATCAGGTACTCCGGCCAATGCCGCGCGAGCGCGCCGCCCAGCGGCAGGAAGGCCTCGCGCGAATAGATGCCCGCCTCCAGCCGCGGCTTGGTGCGGCGATCATGCAACTGGCGAGCGGGTGAGGGCATGCGGCGGTCGGGAAATCGAAGGAACGGTCGAGGCGCCCGGCAAGCGGCATACCGACGGGCGAAGCCGAAGCATGCCCGAAAAGTCGGCGTCTCTTGCGTGTCGAGCGATGACTGTATATATTCACAGTATGTCTCAACGCCCACCGGTCCCGCCAAACGGCTCCCCGCCCGCGCGCGGGGCCGCGCGTGCGCCCATCCCGATCAAGCCGCTGCCGCTCGCTCCGGCCGGCGCGGGATTTCGTGTGGTCGACCCCGCGCACGTCGAAGCCGCGGCGTCCGCGCCCGTGCCGGTGCTGAAGGGGCGTGGCACTGCCTGGGCGATCGCGCACCGCTTCGAACGCGACGCGCGCGAGGCGGTCGACGACGGCTGGGGCGCGCTCGACCAGGTCGCGAGCGAGGAACATGCCGGGCCCGAAACGATCGTCGTCGAGGAACTCGCCAAGCGCATCGTGAGCAGCAACGACTCGCCCGACCTCTCGTTCGACCTGACGATCAACCCTTACCGCGGTTGCGAGCACGGGTGCATCTACTGCTTCGCGCGCCCGACGCACAGCTACCTGAACCTGTCGCCCGGGCTCGATTTCGAGACGCGCATTTTCGCGAAGGTGAACGCCGCCGAGCGCGTGCGCGAGACCTTCGCCAGCCCGGCCTACGAGCCCAAGCTCCTCAACATCGGCGCGGCGACGGACGCCTACCAGCCGGTCGAACGCAAGCTGCGCATCACGCGTTCGGTGCTGGAGGTCCTGCGTGAATGCCGGCACCCGTTCTCGATCGTGACGAAATCGTCCGGCATCGAGCGCGACCTCGACATCGTCGGCGAGATGGGCCGCGACGGCCTGGCCGGCATCTACGTCTCGCTCACGACGCTGGACGGCCATCTCGCGCGCACCCTCGAGCCGCGCGCCGCCGCACCGCACCGTCGCCTGCGCACGATCGAGGCGCTGGCGCGCGCGGGGGTGCCGGTGGGTGTCAGCACGTCGCCGATCATTCCGTTCCTGAACGAGCC
Source organism: Burkholderiaceae bacterium (assembly GCA_030151165.1). The sequence continues at coordinate 2,090 of JASLEM010000436.1, read as the reverse complement.
CGAGCTGGAGCACCTCCTGGCCGCCGCGCGCGACGCGGGCGCGACGACGGCGTTCTGCACCGTGCTGCGCCTGCCGTGGGAAGTCAGCCCGTTGTTCCAGCAGTGGCTCGAGACGCACGTCCCCGATCGCGCGGCCCGCATCATGGCCCGCGTGCGTGACATGCGCGGCGGCAAGGACTACGACGCCGCCTTCGGCCAGCGAATGACCGGCAGCGGTCCGTGGGCGCAGTTGCTGCGCGATCGCTTCCGCCTCGCCAAGAAGCGGCTGGGCTTCGCCAGCGAGCGCGTGCCGCTCGACCTGACGCAGTTCGTGCGGCCGCTCAGCGCCCGCCGGATGGCCGCGACGAAAGCGGCCGAGGAGTCAGGGCAGGGGAGCTTGTTTTGAAGACGCGCGAGGAGACGATGACGATGTCGAAACCAGGCCTGGAGCGGGCGTCGATGCACGTCTGCGTGCAGCAACCAGGACGACAGGAACGACAACGGCTGCCCGGTGATGGCGCGAGCGCCGGGCGCGACGAGACGGAGCGGGTCGACGAGGGATCGCGTGCACGATCCGCGGTCGTCCGGCGTCCCTGGCCGTTCTACGCGGCGTCCGATGAGGCGGGCTTGTGGGCGCCCGCGGCGTCGGGAGCCTCCGCGCCGTCCTTGTCGCGCGATCGGATCGCGACGCCGCCCGACTGGCGGGCGCTGTCCCCGGCGGTGGCCAACGGCGCGGGGCCGCCGCCGCCGTAGTTGCGCTTGAGTTCGTCGGCCATGCCCATCAGGTCGGCGGCGTCGGGGATCTTGGCCTCGTGGCGCTGCAACACCATGCGGGCCATGTCGATCAGCTTCGCGTTCATCGTGCGCGCGCCCGCCGTCAGCAGGGACTTGGCGGCAGCGCGCGGTTCGCCCGCGAGGCTGTGCGTCATCGCCTGCTCCGCGAGCGCGGTGATGGCGTTGTGCTGTTCGCGGATGCGCGAGGAGAACGGTTCGTGGATCCCGCCGGCGCGCGCGAGCAATTCCGACAGGCTGCGCGTGGTGCAGAAGCGCAGGGAGATCGTGTCGATCCAGCCTTCGGCTGCGTCGAGCTGCAGTTCGGCCGCCGTCAGGTGGGCCAGCAGGGCGACCATGTTGGAGCCGGCCTCGAAGTCGAAGCCCGGCTCCTTGATCTGGCGGGCGAGGGCGCGGACTTCCGCGACGACCTGCGCCACCTGGCGCTGCAGCATCAGGTTGAAGATCGTGACCATCGACGAGAAGCGTTGCAGCCGCGTGCTCTTCGGGGCTTTCTCGAGCGCGTTGTTGATGTCGTCCAGGCAGCGGCGCAGGCCTTTCGAGTCGCGGTCGGTGAAGCGCGTGATCGCGAGCAGCACGAGGGTCTGGAAGTCGAACATCCTGGAGCTGATGCCCAGCAGCGTCGCGCGTTCGAGCGCGCGCTTGGCTTCTTCGCCTTCGCCGAGATAGAACGCGAGCATGCCCTGGCGCTGCAGGCGCGTGATCGAGCCCGGCGTCAGCTGCGTGGCGGTGCGGTAGGTGGCGAGCGCGTCCGCGAACAGGCCTTGGTCGACCTGTGCGCGACCCATCACGTCGTAGGCGTCGGCGAAGCCGGGCTGGTCGGCGATCAGGCTTTCGAGCGTGCGGCGGCCGGCGGGGCCCTGGCCAGACTCGATCTGCGCGCGCGCGACGCCCAGGCGCGCCCATGGCAGCGCCTGCGTCGCGATCACCGCTTCGTAGAGGACGCGGGCCTGGTCGTGCTTGCCGACCCGCAGCAGCAGCTCGGCGCCGATGCGCGCCGCATAGAGCCAGTACGCGCCCTTGGCCTCGAAGCGGACGACGCACAGCTGCGCCGCAAGCTCGAACTCGCCGTCCTCGATCGCGATGAAGATGTCCTTGAGGATCTTCTTGCGCTGGCGCGCCTGCTGGATGCGCTCGGACAGCGCGTGCGCGGTGTGCGGCTTGAGCAGGTAGCTGTCGAGCGCCGACTCGGCGGCCTCGGCCACGGCCGCGTAGCTGGCCTCCGAGGTCACCATCACGAAGACGGTGGAGAACGGCAGCAGGTTGGCGCGGCGCAGGTCGTTGAGCAGGTCCTGGCCGGAGTAGTTGCCGCCGTGGAA
>JASLEM010000435.1 GCA_030151165.1 Burkholderiaceae bacterium | reverse complement strand
GTCGGCGCGGGCGGCGGCACGGCGGCCAGCGTCGGCGACCGCCGAGATCGCGGCCCGCAACGCCGCGGCGGCCGACGCCGCGCTGCAGCAGCGCTTCGTCGACTGGGTCGCCGCGTTCCGCGAGACCGCGCGCGCCGCCGGCATCGACGACGCGACGCTGCACGCGGCGTTCGACGACGCGCACGCACTGCCGAAGCTCGTCGCGCTGGACCGATCGCAGCCCGAGTTCACGCGCGCGCCGTGGGACTACATCGACGCCACCGTCTCGCCGCAACGCGTGACGCTCGGCCAGCAGAAGCTCGCCGAGATCCGCCCCGTCGCCGACCCCGCGACCGCGCGCTACGACGTGCCGGCGGAGATCGTCGCGGGCGTCTGGGGCATCGAGAGCAACTTCGGCAGCAACTACGGCGACACGCCCACCATCGACGCGCTCGCGACGCTCGGCGCCGACGGCCGCCGCGAGGACTGGGCGCGCAGCGAGCTGCTCGCCGCGCTGAAGATCCTGCAGGGCGGCGACATCGACCGCGCGCACATGGTCGGCTCATGGGCCGGCGCGATGGGCCAGACGCAGTTCCTGCCCTCGAGCTTCCTCGCCTACGCGGTGGACGCCGACGGCGACGGCCGGCGCGACATCTGGGGCAGCATGCCGGACGTCTTCGCGTCGACCGCGAACTACCTCGCGCAGCTCGGCTGGCGCACGGGCGAGCCGTGGGGCGTCGAGGTGAAGCTGCCGGACGGCTTCGACATCAGCCGCGCCGACGCGACGCTGCGCCAGCCGTCCGCGCAATGGACCGCCGAGGGCGTCACCGCCGTCGACGGCGCGCCGCTGCCGGCCATCGACGACAGTGCGATCCTGCTGCCCGCGGGCGCGCGCGGGCCGGCCTTCCTCGTCGGCGCGAACTTCCGCGCGATCCTGCGCTATAACAACTCGACGAGCTACGCGCTCGCCGTCGGCCTGCTCGCGCAACGCATCGCCGGCGGCCCCGGCGTGCAGGCGCCGTGGCCGCGCGACCTCGTCACGCTCAACCGCACGCAGGTGCAGGCGCTGCAGTCCGCGCTGAACCACCGCGGCATCGACGCCGGCAAGCCCGACGGCCTGCTCGGCCCGGCCACGCGCGACGCGCTGCGCCGCTACCAGCGCAACGTGGGGCTGCCGGCGGACGGGTATCCGACGCTGGACCTGCTGCAGCGGCTGACCGCCGACGACGCGCCAGACGCGCCCGCTGCGCAATAACACGGCACGCAGACGCGGCACACGCGGCACACGCGACACCAACGGCAACGACGGTCCCGGCGGCACCGGGGGATCGCCGCCGCTGCCGGCACGCGCGCCGCGACTCCCCAACTTGAAGACACCGCGCCTGCTGACACGCGCCGCCCCGCGTGCCTACGATCGCGCATGGACGCGAATCGCGCCATCGTCGCCCAGCCTGCCGCCGCGCCCGCCGCGCGCGCGCGTGACGCACGCGCCCGACCCGCGGGGCGCGCGTCGTTCGCCTGCCGACGGTGTGGCGCGCCGCTCAGCGCTCTGCAGCGGCTGCGCGGCGACGTCTGCGACGCGATGGACTGCCGGCGCCGCGCCATCGACGACCTCCGCCGCGCGGAGCGCACGGCCGCGCTCGCCGACGCCGTCCAGAAGGCGGCCGACGACGGGAGCGAGCCCGGGCTGCGCAACGCGCCGGTGATCTGGCTGAGCGACCACGACACGCGGCTGGTCGACGCCACCGACGCCGAGCGCGCGGCGCAACGCGAGTACCTGCGGTCGCTCGAGGCCGCCGCCGACAGCGATCCGGACTCCGACGATGCGCGAGGCAACCGAGGCGACCGAACCGACGCCGCCACCCCCACGATCGCCCACCGCCTCTGCGCCTTCTGCGCCGGCCGCTGCTGCCGCTCGGGCGCCGACCACCACGCCTGGCTCGGCGCGGACGACCTGCGCCGCTGGCTGCGACACCACGTCGGCCGGACCTGGGCGGACGCCGTCGACGCCTATCTGCGCCGCATCCCCGACCGCCACGTCGCCGGCTCCTGCCTGCACCACGGCGAGCACGGCTGCACGCTGCCGCGCGAACTGCGCTCGCGCACCTGCAACGCCTACGCGTGCGACGCGCTGGCCGAGCTGCGCCGGCTCGCGGCCGCCGAGCCCGGGGTGCGCGTGGTGGCCGCGGTCGTGAAGTCGCATCGGCTGCACGGGGCGGCGATGGTGTCGGCGGACGGCACGCGGGCACTGCGCTGAGGCGGACGGGCGTCGCTACGTCCCCGCGCCGGCCGGCGGCGCGACCGTCGCGCCCTCGATGCCGTGCCGCTTCAACGCGTCGGCGACGAAGCCCGAGGACTTCATCTCGGCGACGAATCCGCCGAGCCAGTCGCGTGCGTCGTGGCAGCCCTTGCACACGGCCATCGCCTGCTCGATGACCATGAAGCGCCCCGGCAACAGGCGCACGCCGCCGACACGGCGCGCGTCGGCCTCAAGCTGCTGGCGCACGCCGGCCGCGACGTCGAGGCCTTGCGCGAGGAAGAGGTCGGTGACGGCCGGCGAGGTCGGCGCGCGCACGATCGTCGCGGCCTTCAGCTCGCGCGTGAGGAACAGGTCGTAAGCGCTGCCGCGGCCGACGGCCACGCGCGTGCCCGGGCGGTCGACCTCGTCGTTGCGCTGCAGCGGCGAAGCGTCGCGCACGAGGTACGCGCCTTCGATCACGACGTAGGGCGGCGTGTAGTCGGCGTCGGCGCCGCGCACCGGGTCGATCGCGACGAAGGCGAGGTCGACCCGGTGCGCCTTCATCGCCTCGACGACCGCGCCGGCCGACTCGAACGGCACGAGCTCCAGCGTCACGCCGAGGCGGCGCGCGGCCTCGCGCGCGAGGTCGACCGATACCCCTTGGGGTGTGCCGTCCGGCCCGCGGCTCGCGAGGATCGGGTTGCCGAGGTTGATGGCCGCGCGCAGGCGGCCGGTGCCGCTCAGCTCGTGGATCGCGCCGGCGCGCGGGTCGGTGGGGAAGATCGTGCAGCCCGGGATCGACACGGCGGCGATCGCCATCGCGAACGCGGTGGCCCCGGCCAGCGCCCATCGACGCGACGCGCCCGCTGCGATGTCGGCGGTGCGAAAGATGCGGCTCATGCGTCGTCCTTTCCGGAGTGTGGCCAGCGGGTCGTCGCGTGGATTGTGCCCATCGCCCGTTAACGCGCGCTCAACGAGCCGGCCGTAAGATGCACGCCACTTTCCGCGGCGGCGCCGTCGTCGCCCGCGCCGGCCGGTTCTTCCTCACGCAACGGAGTTCCCATGCATCGCTCGACCTGGCTCGCGGCCCTCGGTGTCGCCTGCGCCGCCCTCGCCTTCGCCCGACCGGCCACCGCGCAGACCGTGAAGGTCACGCCGCTCGGCGGCATCGACGGCGAGTTCTGCGCGCAGGATCGCGCGCTCGTGTTCGAGGATCCGAACGGCACGCGCATCCTCTACGACCCGGGCCGCAGCGTGGCCGGCGCCACCGACCCGCGCCTCGGTCGGATCGACGTCATCCTCGTCAGCCACATGCACGGCGACCACCTCGGCGACGTCCACACCAAGGCGCCCAACGCCGGCGCGTGCGACAAGCCGGATACCTCGGTGTCGTCGCTGCCGAACTCGAACGCGGTGGAGATCGCGCTCGCCAAGAAGTCGAAGATCGTCACCGGCAGCGAGATGCCGCCGTTCTTCGCGGCGCGCCTCAAGGCCAACGGCGGCGACCCGTCGAACGCGATCCTCGCGCGCTTCGGCGGCAGCGTGCTGGTGGGCGGCGTGCGCATCGCGACCGTCGCGGCGCTGCACAGCAACGGCGTCGACCCCGACTTCATCGGCGGCGAGCTCGGCAAGACGATGAAGGCCGCCGGCATTGCGGGCGACGTCGGCCCGGCCACCGGCTACGTGCTGCGCTTCAGCAACGGGCTCGTCGCCTACCTGTCCGGCGACACCGGCATCCTGGCCGACCAGGCGCTCGTCGTCCGCGACTACTACCACGCGAGCCTCGCCGTGATGAACATGGGCGACGCCTTCACCACCGGGCCGGCCGAGGCCGCGTACATCATCAACGAGCTCGTGAAGCCGGCGTCGGTCATCCCGTCGCACGCCAACGAGGCCGGCACGGTCGACGGCAAGGTGCGCCCGGGCAGCAAGACCGAGGCCTTCCTCAAGGCCGTGAAGGTGCCGGCGCATGTGCCGTTGTCGGGCAGGACGATGGAGTTCGACGGCGGTGGGAAATGCGTCGCGGGTTGCTGATGGCGACGGCCGGCGCCGCCGGGAGCAGCCGCTCGCCGCGGTCGACCAGGGCATCGTCGACATGACAGGCGTTCCCGCGCTGGACGAGCTCGTCGCCGCGCGATTGGGCGGCGACGAATCCAGGCTGATGGAGCTGTTCGAGACGCGCGAGGTGTTCGACGCCCTCCGGGCGGATGCTCGCCAGTCAGATTTCTTTCGCTTCAAGCCTTGCACCTACGACGGCCGGTATCTCGTCGAGCAGTCCGGTGGCTTCGAGGTGTACCTGCAGGAACGAGGGATTCGATGCGACGTTTACTGGTTCGCGAGCCTGCGGTCGGCGGCGCAAGCGTTGTTCGGTTGAGATCCGTGACCAAAATCACGCATTCGCAGCCGCCTCGGCCGGCCCTTGAACCATCCCCGACCCTGGCGGAATGAACGGCGGACAACCCTCCGCCACCATGCAACCCGCCCCCATGCCAGCGCAGCCCCGCCGCTCCCCGTCCGCAACCGGCGGCGCGCATGACGACGTCGAGGATCGGCGCCTAATCGTCAGCGTGTGCAGCCGCGAGCTGGCCGCGTTCGAGACGCTCTACCGCCGCTACCACCCGCGCCTGTGCCGCTTCCTGCACCGCATGCTGCGGCCGGAGCACCTCGTCGAGGAGGTGCTCAACGACACGCTCTACGTCGTCTGGAACCAGGCCGAGCGCTACAACGGCACGAGCAAGGTCTCGACGTGGATCTTCGCGATCGCCTACCGCAAGGCGCTGAAGGCGATCGACCGCCACGACGAGCCGATGCCCGACGCCCTCGACGACGACCAGCCGCTGGCCGACGCCGCCGAGCACCCCGAGTCGCGCATGAGCCTCGCGCAGGCGCGCGCCGCGATCGACATCGCGTTGCGCGGGCTGTCGGTCGACCAGCGCGCCGCCGTCGAGCTGACCTACTTCCACGGCTTCAGCTACCCCGAGATCGCGCAGATCGTCGAGTGCCCGACCGACACCGTCAAGACGCGCATGTTCCACGCCCGCAAGCGCCTGCGCAACGCGTTCGCGGGGCAACTGGACGACTGGCTGTGAGCATGCCGACAATCACTCTCACGACCGCGGCGCGAAGCACGGAGGTTTCCCAATGACCGGCCAGATCGTCCACCTCGAATCCGACCCGCACGTCGCGGTGCTGAAGCTGCTGCCGTGGTACCTCACCGGCCGGCTGGACGCGGCCGAGGCCGCGCAGGTCGACGAGCACCTCGCGACCTGCGACGCCTGCCGCGCCGAGCTCGACACCGAACGCCACTGGCAGCTGATGCAGCCGGCCGGCGGCGCGCAGGTGGACGTCGAGGAAGGCTGGGCCAGGATGCGCGCGCTGCTGGGCGGCGAGACGCGCCCGCCGCAGCGCGGCGACGACCGGAACGATGGCGACGCCAGCGGCTCGTTCCCGCGCCGGCGGCGCGAGCGCGGCGGGCTCAAGCCTTGGCCCTTCGGCGGCCGGCCCGTGTCGCGGGCCTGGGCGGCGCCGGCGATGCTGTCGGTGGCGCTGCTGGTCGCGATCGGATTCACGGTGCGGCCGATGTCGACGCCGGCGCTGTCCGGCACCACGGTCGCGTCGTCGTCCACCGGCGATTTCCACGCGCTCGCCGCGCCCGCCGAGGACAGCGCCACCGCCGTCGTCCGCTTCCGCCCGGACGCGACCGAGGCGCAGATCCGCCACAGCCTCAACGACAGCGGCGCCCGCTTGGTCGACGGCCCGACCGTGACCGACGCCTACGTCGTGCGCCTGCCGCGCGAACGCTACGCCGCCGCGCTCGAGAAGCTGCGCAAGGAACAGGCCGTCGCGCTCGTCGAGGCGCTGGAAAGCGCGGCGCCGCGATGACGCTGCGTGCCTTGTCGCGATGGGCAGCGCAGATCGCCGGCCTGGCGCTGGGCGTGGCGGCGATGTCGGCGTGCGCGGACGACGCGGCGTCCGGCACGCCGGCGACGATCTCGCCGGCCACCATCGCGTCGGCGCCCGTGCTCGAGCGCCTGCCGCCGCAAATCGCCGCCGCGCCGCAGGCCGCCGACGCGCCGCGCCAGGTGCTCGTGATGCTGCGCTCGCCACCGGCGCACGCGCGCCTCGACGGCTCGTACGGCGGCGCGGGCTACGGCGACGCGGCGCGCGCGCAGTCGCAGGCGCGCGTCGGCGCGCGCATCGCGGCCGCGCACGGGTTCACCGTCGTCACGCAGTGGCCCATGCCCACGCTCGGCATGGACTGCGTCGTGCTCGCGCTGCCGCCCGGCGCGGCGCTCGAGGCCAGCCTCGCGTCGCTGCAGGCGCACGCGGAGGTCGCGTGGGCGCAGCCGATGAACCAGTTCCAGGCGCAGGGCCACGCCGATCCGCTGTACCCGCTGCAGCCGGCCGCGAGCCAGTGGCATCTGGACGACCTCCACGCCGTCGCCACCGGCCGGCGCGTGACGGTCGCGGTGGTCGACAGCGGCGTCGACGCGTCGCACCCCGACCTCGCCAACGCGATCGAGCTGCGCGCGAACTTCGTCGGCGACCGGCCCGACGTGCCCGAGCTGCACGGCACCGCCGTCGCCGGCCTCGTGGCCGCGCGCGCCGACAACGGCATCGGCATGGTCGGCATCGCGCCCGACGCCCGCCTGCTCGCGCTGCGCGCCTGCTGGCAGGTGAGCGCGCAGCAGACGCTGTGCAACTCGCTGAGCCTCGCGAAGGCGCTGAACTTCGCGATCGAGCATCACGCCGAGATCATCAACATGAGCCTGTCGGGCCCGGACGACCTGCTGCTCGGGCGGCTGATCGACGTCGCGCTGTCGCGCCGCCAGCAGGTCGTGGCGGCGGTCGACGCGCACGCCGCCGGCGGCGGCTTCCCGGCCGCGCACCCGGGCGTGATCGCCGTCGCCGACGCGCTCGCCGACGGGCCGCCGGGCGCGAATGCCGGCAATCCGGCCGGCAACTCCGCCGGCAACCCCGCCGGCGCGTGGTCGGCCCCGGCGCGCGACCTGCCGACCACGGTGCC
>JASLEM010000361.1 GCA_030151165.1 Burkholderiaceae bacterium | reverse complement strand
CAAGACGATGCCGTCCGCGGGCACCAGCGTCGCGCAGGCGAAGTTCGCCTGGTTCACTTGTCAGGACTGGTCGATCAACCACTGGGGCGCGATGTCGCTGCTGGCCGCCGAGCCCGACCTCGACTTCGTCGTGCACGTGGGCGACTACATCTACGAGACGGTCGGCGCCTCGTTCCAGGCCGGGGCCGCCGAACCCGCGCACACCGCGCTGACGCTGCCCGACGGCCTGCCGCTGCCCAACGGCGGCAAGTACGCCAACACGCTGGACGACTACCGCTACCTCTACCGCACCTACCGCGGCGACGCGCGCCTGCGCACGCTGCACCAGCAGTGGCCGATGATCGCGATCTGGGACGACCACGAGTTCAGCGACGACTGCTGGCAGGATCACCAGACCTACACCAACGCCAACGTGCAGCAGACCGCGCGCCGCCGCGCCGCGAGCCAGGCCTGGCTCGAGTACATGCCGATCGACTTCGGCGACGTCTCGTTCGACACCGCCAACGCCGCCTACGACAACATCCGCATCTACCGCGACTTCCAGTTCGGCGACCTGATGCACCTCGTCATGACCGACGAGCGCCTCTACCGCGACGACCACGTCGTGCCCGAGGCCGTGATCGCGCAGGCGCAGGGCCACGACCCGATCAACGGCAGCGACTCGATCGGCTCGCGCTACTTCGTGCAGCAGGCGGTGCTCGCGCAATTCGAGCAGCTGAAGACGCAGGCCCTGGGCCGCGCGCCGTCCATCCTCGGCACGACGCAGGAGCAATGGTGGAAGGACAAGATGGCGAGCTCCACCGCGACGTGGAAGATCTGGGGCAACGAGGTCATGCTGAGCCGCCTGTGGGCCGACCTGCGCACGATGGCGCCGCCGCCGTACAACGCCGTCTACGTCATCAACTGCGACGGCTGGGACGGCTACCCGTCGCACAAGGCCGACCTGATGGCCTTCCTGCGCACGAACGCGGTGAGCAACGTGCTGGCGATCACCGGCGACCTGCACGCGTTCCAGTGCGGCGTGGTGCGCGACGTGCCGGATCCGGCGACCGGCACGCCGGTGCTGCTGGACTTCGTGACGGCGGGCATCTCGAGCTCGAGCTTCTACAGCTACCTCGCCGCCGGCGCGGCGGGGACGCCGCTCGCGTCGCTGGTCGCCACGCCCGCGACCTTCGAGGCCGTCGTCGGCCCCAACAACCCCGACCTGAAGTACCACGACCACGACGCGCAGGGCTACGCCACGGCGACCGTCACGCCGGCGCAGACGGTGGTGACCTACAACAAGGTCAAGCCGCTGGACGCGGACGGCAACGTGCCGGCGAACCCGCTTCTCAAGCGCACGCGCATCACCGTGAACGCCGGCAGCCTGGTGCCGACGATCGTGGACAACGCGTGACGGCGCGCTGACCGCGCGGGGCCGCGCGCCCCGCGGATCGCCCCTTCCGGTACTCGGTCACACAGGCGGCGCGCCATCCGCCGTACAGTCGAGCGTTGACGCCCACCGGAAACCCGATGTGACCCAGCCGCTGCCGCCCGACGCCTTCGACGCCGCCCCTTTCGGCCGGGGCCGGTTCCGCAATGCCAGCGGGCGCAAGCCGAACGGCGTCACGGCGGCCCTGCGCTGGCTGGCCACGCGCGCGCAGGGGCCGTGGCCGACCACGGTGGAGGACGTGCCCGTCGCGCCGCCGCTCGCGCGCGTGACCGACGGCACGATCCGCGCCACGATCGTCGGCCACGCCACCGTCCTCGTGCAGTTCGACGGCCTCAACCTCCTCACCGATCCGGTGATGTCGCGGCGCATCGGCCCCACGTCGTGGCTCGGCCCGCGCCGCGTGCGACCGCCCGCGGTGCCGTTCGACGAGATCCCGAAGATCGACGTCGTGCTCCTGAGCCACGATCACTACGACCACCTCGACCGCCCGACGATCGCGGCCCTCGCGAAGCGCGACGACCCGCTCGTGCTGACCGGCCTCCAGGTCGGCCGCAAGGTGCCGTCCAAGCGCGTCGTCGAACTCGATTGGTGGAAGAGCCATGCGCTCGGCGACGGTGTCGTCGCCACCTACGTGCCGGCGGAGCACTTCTCCGGCCGCGGGCTGTTCGACCGCGACGCCAGCCTGTGGGGCGGCTTCGTCGTCGAGGCGCCGTCCGGCAAGGTCTACTTCGCCGGCGACACCGGGCACGGCACGCATTTCGCCGCGATCCGCGAGCGCTTCGGGGCGATGACGCTGTCGCTGATCCCGATCGGCGCCTACGCCCCGCGCTGGTTCATGGCGCCGATCCACATCGACCCGGACGAGGCGCTGCAGGCCAGCCTCGTGCTCGGCTCGCAGACCAGCGTCGCGATCCACTTCGCCACGTTCAACCTTGCCGACGACGCCTACGACGCCCCGCCGCTCGCGCTCGCCCGCGCGCTGTCGCAGGTCCAAGGCCATCCGCGCGGCAGCGACTTCCGCATCGTGCCGTTCGGCGAGGCGACGATCGTGCGCTGCGCGCAGACGGCGGCGTCGCGCACGGTGGCCTGATCCTCGCACCGAAGCCGACGCTGCGCGACGACGCGCGGCGCCGCGCCGTCAGGCGGCGATACGGCAGGCGGTATCCGACGTTCCCCAATCCGACAGCGCCGCGCCCAGCGGCTTGCCGCGCCGCAGCGCCGTCATCTCCGCGAGGATCGCCAGCGCGATCTCGGGCGGCGTGCGGCCGCCGAGGTTCAGGCCGGCCGGGCCGTGCAGCGCGGCGGCCTGTTCGGCGGTGACGTCGAACTGGCGCAGGCGCTCGCGGCGCGCGTCGTTGTTGCGGCGCGAGCCGAGCGCGGCGACGTAGAACGCCGGCGTGCGCAGCGCTTCCATCAGCGCGAGGTCGTCGAGCTTCGGGTCGTGCGTCAGCGCGATGACGGCCGTGTGCGCGTCGGGCCTCAGCGCGAGCACCGCGTCGTCGGGCATCTCGGTGGTCAGTTCGC
>JASLEM010000314.1 GCA_030151165.1 Burkholderiaceae bacterium | reverse complement strand
GGCGCGAGCTACATCGACTACTTCATCGGCGACCGCGTCACCACGCCGATGGCGCACGCCGCGCACTTCACCGAGCAGCTCGCGCAGCTCGAGGGCTGCTACCAGCCGAACGACGCCGCGCGCCCGCTGCCGCCCTGCCCGTCGCGCGCCTCGCTCGGCCTGCCCGACGACGCCGTCGTGCTGTGCTGCTTCAACCAGACCTACAAGCTGTCGCCGCACATGCTCGACCTGTGGGCGCGCATCCTCGCCGGCGCGCCGCGCGCGGTGCTGTGGATGCTCGCCTGGAACCCGCACGCGCGCGCGAACCTGCTGCGCGAGCTGGCGCAACGCGGCGTCGACGCGTCGCGCGTCTTCTTCGCGCCCAAGCAGGAGCTGGGCGACCACATCGCGCGCCTGCGCGCCGCCGACCTGTTCCTCGACACCTGGCCCTGCAACGCGCACACCACCGCCAGCGAAGCCCTGTGGGCCGGCGTGCCGGTGCTCACGGTGCCCGGCCCGACCTTCGCGTCGCGCGTCGCCGCCAGCCTGGTGACGGCCTGCGGCCTCGCCGACCTCGCCTGCGCCGACGATGCGCACTACGTCGACCTCGCGATCGGCCTCGCCAACGAGCCCGAGATCCTGCAAGGCCTGAAGATGCACCTCGAGACGAACCGCGCGACGCTGCCGCTGTTCGACGCCGAGCGCCTGGCACGCGACCTCGACGCGCTGCTGCTGCGCATGCACGACCGCCACCTGGCCGGCCTGCCGCCCGCCGCCCTGCCCGCGGCCGGCTAACTACAACAAGAGTCGGAAAATATGAGCCCCAGCCCCTATCGCGTCGCCCTGGTGATGATCGCGCGCAACGAGGCCGCCCGCATCGTGCGCGCGCTGGCGAGCGCGCGGCACTGCGTCGACGAACTCGTGGTGCTCGACACCGGCTCCAGCGACGCCACCGTCTCGCTCGCGCGTTCCGCGGGCGCGCGCGTGGCGCACTTCGACTGGATCGACGACTTCTCCGCGGCGCGCAACGCCGCGCTCGCGTTCGCCGATGCCGACTGGAACGTCGTCGTCGACGCCGACGAATGGATCGAGGCCGCCGGCGTCGAGCTGCTCGCGCTGCGCCGCACCGCGCCGGACTTCGTCGGCGCGCTGCGGGTCGACAGCCAGTTCGACACGCCGCTGGGCCTCTCCACCTCGCCGAGCTGGCTGCCGCGCGTGCTGCCGCGCGGCGTGCGCTACGCCGGCCACATCCACGAGCAACCCGTGCACGAGCACCGCGTGCGCCGCCTCGACACCGTGCTCGCCCACGACGGCTACCGCGCCGACGCGCTCAAGGCCAAGGCCGGCCGCAACGCCGACCTGCTCGCGCGCGCGCTGGCGCAGGCGCCCGACGACGCCTACCTGCACTACCAGATCGGCAAGGACCACGACGTCTACGAACGCTATGCCGACGCCACGGCCCACTTCGCCCGCTCGCGCGCCTGCGAGGCCGAGAGCGGCGCGACGGTCACGCTCACCGGCGCGACGCCCGGCTGGCACCACGACCGCCTGATCCGCGAGATCCACGCGCTCAAGCAGTGCCACCGCCACGCGGACGCCGTGCAGCTGGCCGAGCAGGGCATGGTCACGTGGGCCGAGTCGCCCGACTTCTTCTTCGCGCTCGGCGACCTGCTGCTCGACTGGGCGACCGAGGAACCGACGCGCGCGGGCGAGCTGCTGCCGATGATCGAGTCCGCGTGGCTGCGCTGCCTGGACATCGGCGAGCGCCCCGACCTCGAAGGCTCCGTCGCCGGCCGCGGCAGCTCGCTCGCGGCGCGCAACCTCGCCGTGCTCTACGAAGGCACCGGCCGCGCGATCGAGGCGCTACGCTTCCGGCAGGCGCATTGAACGGCACGCGCCATGAAAAAAGGGACAGGCCTCGCGGCGTGTCCCTTTCGGATCCGGCAACGCGGCCGAGGCCGCGTTCCGCGATCAGCCGCGGTTCTGGCGGCGGCGCGACAGGCCCAGCAGCGCGAGGCCCGAGGCGATCAGCACCAGCGACGTGGGTTCCGGAACGGCCGTCACGCTGACGTTGTCCAGCGAGGTGCCCAGGCCTTCGGACGTGCCGATGGCCGCGAACGACAGGTTGCTCGCGCCGTTGGCACGGAACTCTTCGGTGACTTCCGTCCAGCCCGGGACCGAGCCGCCGACGACGGTCTTGGTGACGCCGTTGATGGTGTAGGTCAGGCCGTTGGTCGACGCGTCCGTGCCCGGGCGGTCTTCGACGTAGAAGCTCAGCAGGTACGTGCCCGAGCCGGTCGCCAGGGTCTGGGCGATCGTGCTGTTGCCGCTGGTGTCGAGTTCGGCGAAGTTCACGCCTTGCTGGGCGGTGCCGACGATGTCGTTGCGGATCTCGAGGCCCAGGGCGCCGGTCGTCCAGGCGCTGTAGGCCGGCGAGAAGACCGTCGTCCATTGGCCGTCGGCGACCGACACGGATTCGAAGCTGCCATCCTGCACGAGGTTGGTGGCGGCCGAGGCGGCGAAAGAGGCGGCAACCAGGGCCGCGGCGGCGAAAGTCTTCTTCAACATAGGGGGTTCACTCCGTTGTTCTAGGGGTTACCCGATTGTAAGCACCTATCGCGCGGCAGTATGTGACGAAATCTCCTATCGTCGCTCGACAAGCGCGCTGATCCGTGGAAGTTGTCACGGATAGTTACTTTTCCCGCCTCAAGGTGTGGCGTGGAAATGCCGTAGCCCCACCCCGCTTTTCGGCGCTTGGCGGCCGCGCCCCGTCACTACAGTCGGTTTCACCTGCCGCCACGCCGCCCGCACCCGGGCGGCGCCGGTTCACCCGACGACCCTGACGGAGCCCGCGCCCATGACGACCTCCCCCGCGATCCACCTGGCGATCATCCAGCCGGCGGGCTACGTGCATTCGCTCGGCTTCCTCGACCAGGCGCGCTACTTCCGCCACATGTTCCGCCGCCTGGGCGCGCGCGTGACGCTGGCCAAGAACCGGTTGCGCGAGGACGCCGTCAACATCGTCTTCGGCGCGCACCTGGGCTTCCCGGCCGACTGGGCCGAGCGCCATGCCTGCGTCTTCGTCAACCTGGAGCAGCTCGGCGACGGCGGCGCGGCCGTCAGCGCCGACTACCTCGCGCTGCTGCGCCGCTCCGCGCAGGTCGATGCGGTCGTCGACTACGACGCCGCCAACGTCCCCGCCTACGCGAGCGACCCCGACGCCGTCCCCATCGTGCCGTTCGGCTACGCCGCATACCTCGACAAGCCGGCCCTGCCGCTCGAGGAGCGCCCGATCGACCTGCTCTTCTTCGGCAGCACCAACCCGCGCCGCAACCAGTTCATCGCGCGCGTCGAGGCCGCCGGCTTCAGCGTCGCCGCGTTCGACCACGCGATCTACGGCGCCGAGCGCGACCACTTCATCGGCCAGGCCAAGGCCGTGCTGAACTGCCACTTCTACGAGAGCAACCGCTTCGAGCAGGCGCGCGCGTTCCATTGCCTGTCGCTCGGCACGCCGGTGATCTCGGAGCGCACGCCCAGCACCGACCCGTCCGCCGCGTTCGAGGACGCCGTGCTGTGGCTCCCGGAACAGGTCGAGGAGTGGTTCCGCCAGCACTTCGCGCAGCCGACGTTCTACGCCGAGGCGCGCCGCGCGCTCGCCGCGTTCCGCCAGCCCGACGCCGCGCACGACCCGCTGCCCGCCTACGCCCGC
>JASLEM010000273.1 GCA_030151165.1 Burkholderiaceae bacterium | reverse complement strand
CCGGCACCGGCACCGGCACCGGCCCCGGTCGCGACGGCCGCTGCCGCGCCGGCGGATGCCGCGTCCGCGCCGTCCACCGATACCGCCGCCGCCGCACCGGCCGGCGACGGGGCCGGCCTGCGCGCCGCGCTCGGCCAGGCCGTCGCCGCCGGCGACTTCCGCGTCGTCTACATGGGCTACGACGCCGACAAGCGCTTCGTCGAAGTCCCGCAGCAGAAACTGCCTGACGGCTACGACCCGACCGCGCGCCCCTGGTACAAGCTCGCGGTCTCCGCGGGCAAGCCGGTCGTCACCGAGCCGTACAAGAGCGCGTCGTCGAACGACCTGACCGTCACGTTCGCGCTGCCGGTCAAGGCCGACGGCAAGCTTGTCGGCGTGCTCGGCGCGGACAAGTCGCTGGCCGACGTCGCCAAGACCGTCGCGGCGATCAAGCCGAGCGAGAACTCGTACGCGTTCGTCCTCGACAAGGACGGCAAGATCCTCGTCCACCCGAACGCCGACTTCGCGCTGAAGCCGCTCGCCGAGGCCGTCCCCGGGCTCGCGTCGGTCGCCTCGGCCGCGTTGAACGAGACCGTGGAAGCCAACGACGGCCAGCGCGACGTGTGGGTTCGCCTTGATGCGATCCCTGGCACGGACTGGAAGCTCGCGGTGGCGCTCGACAAGTCGGCCGCGCTGGCCGGCCTCGGCACGCTCGTCGGCTCGATCGCGGTGGCCGCGCTGGCGGTGGTCGCGGTCGTCGCGCTGCTGCTCGCCTCGGTGCTGCGCGCCTGGTTCGCGCCGCTGCGCAAGGTGCGCGACGCGATGGTCGCGGTCGCCGGCGGCGGGGGCGACCTGACGACGCGCATCGAGGTCACGAGCCACGACGAGGTCGGCCAGATCGCGCGCGCGTTCAACGCGTTCACCGATTCGCTGCGCGGCATCATCGGCGAAGTGCAGCAGGCGAGTTCGGAGGTCAAGGTCGCGGCCAACGAGATCGCCACCGGCAACGCCGACCTGTCGAGCCGCACCGAGAGCCAGGCCAGCTCGATCCAGCAATCGGCCAGCTCGATCGCGCAGTTGCACGAGACCACGCTGGCCAACGCCGAGTCGGCGCGCGAGGCCAACCGCATCGCGCACGAGGCGGCGACGCTCGCGGCCGAGGGCGGCACCAAGGTCGGCGAAGTCGTCGAGACCATGGGCGGCATCACGGCGTCGAGCAAGCGCATCGGCGAGATCATCGGCGTGATCGACTCGATCGCGTTCCAGACCAACATCCTCGCGCTGAACGCCGCGGTGGAAGCGGCCCGCGCCGGCGAGCAGGGCCGCGGCTTCGCGGTCGTGGCCGGCGAGGTGCGCATCCTCGCCCAGCGCAGCGGCGAGGCCGCGCGCGACATCCGCCAGCTGATCCAGAAGTCGACCGAGGACGTCGAAGCCGGCGCCGCGCGCGTCGACGACGCCGGCCGCACGATCTCGCAGGTCGTCGAGTCGGTGCGTTCCGTCAGCACGCTGATGGCGCGCATCGTCGAGGCCACGCAGCAGCAGACCGGCGGCATCGGCGAGGTCAACCACGCCGTCACGCAGATCGACCAGATGACGTCGCAGAACGCGGCGCTCGTCGAGGAGGCCTCGGCCGCGGCGACGTCGCTGCGCGACCAGTCCGCACGCCTGGTCGACGCCGTCGGGCGCTTCCGCACGAACTGATCGCCGCCGCGTCCAGCGCGCCGCGCGCCCGCCCGGGAAGGGTCGGCGCGCGGCGTCGCATTCGTGGGCGCGGGAGCGTCATGGGCCGGCGGCCTGGCGACGAGGGTTGGCGATCGAGTCCGTGCGGGAGCCGGCCACCTGCGCGGCCGGCCTCGCGAAGATGGGCCCGGCAACGCCGCCCAAGTATGCTTACGCCATGTACGCGCCCTTCTTCGGCCTGAAGCAAAAGCCTTTCTCGATCGCGCCCGATCCGCGTTATCTCTTCATGAGCGAGCGCCATCGGGAGGCGTTGGCGCATCTGCTGTACGGCGTGCAGGGCGGCGGCGGGTTCGTGCTGCTGACGGGCGAGATCGGCGCCGGCAAGACGACGGTGTGCCGCTGCTTCCTCGAGCAGATCCCCACGCGCTGCAACGTCGCCTACATCTTCAACCCGAAGCTGACGGTGCTGGAGCTGCTCACGACGGTGTGCCACGAGTTCGGCGTCCAGGTGCCGGCGCTGACCGCGGCGGGCACGGCGTCGACGGTGAAGGACCACGTCGACGCGCTGAACCAGTACCTGCTGCGCACGCACGCGGTCGGCCAGAACAACCTGCTGATCATCGACGAGGCGCAGAACCTGTCGGCCGACGTGCTGGAGCAGCTGCGCCTGCTGACCAACCTCGAGACGAACGAGCGCAAGCTGCTGCAGATCGTGCTGATCGGCCAGCCCGAGCTGCGCGAGATCCTGGCGCGGCCGGAGCTCGAGCAGCTCGCGCAGCGCGTGATCGCGCGCTTCCATCTCGAGGCGTTGTCGGCGAAGGAGTCGGCGCAGTACATCTCGCACCGGCTCGCGGTGGCCGGCCACAAGGGGACGCTGCCGTTCGACAACGCGTCGCTCGCGCGCATCCACGAGCTGACGCGCGGCGTGCCGCGCCGCATCAACCTGCTGTGCGACCGTGCGCTGCTGGGCGGCTATGCGAGTGGCAAGGCGCGCATCGACCGCGCCATCATCGACAAGGCCGCGCTCGAGGTTTTCGGGCCGCAAGGCGCGGGCAAGCGGTCGACCGCGCGGTGGTGGCCGCTGGCGCTGGGCGTCGGCGTGCTCGCGGGCGCGGCGGCGATGGCGGCCGTGCAGTGGGGCGGTGGCCATGCGGCGCCGTCAGCCGGGCCCGTGGCGGCGAAGGGGTCGGCGAAGCCGGCGTCGACGGCCTCCGCGCCGGGGGCGTCGGGTGCCGCGTCGACGGCCGCGGCCTTCGCGTTCCCGACCGCCGCGTCGGCCGCGGCCGCCACGCCGCGGCTGCGCACGATCGAGGATCTGGAGGCGTTGCTCGCCCGCGCGCCGCGCGAGGAACGCGACGCGCTGCGCCAGCTGGCGCCGGCCTGGGGCTTCGAGCCGGGCGACGGCGATCCGTGCGCGGCCGCGGCCGACCACGACATCGGCTGCTTCCGCACCCACGGCGGCGGCCTCGCGATGCTGCGGCTGCTGGCGCGACCGAGCGTGCTGACCTTGCGCGACGGGCAGGATCGGCCCGTCTACGTCGTGCTCGCCGGCCTCGGGCGAGACGACGCGACGCTGCTGGTCGGCAAGCAGCCGCTCGAGGTGCCGCTCGCGCTGCTGACGACCTCGTGGCGCGGCGATTTCTCGACGCTGTGGCGCATCCCGCCCGGCTACACCAAGCCCCTGTCGGAAGGCGCGACGGGGCCGCTGGTGGATGCGCTCGGCGCGCAGCTCGCCGCGCAGCAGGGCGCGCCCGCGCCGGCACCGCAGCATCCGTTCGACGGCGCGCTGAAGCTGCGCGTGTCGGCGTTCCAGATGGCGCAGGGCCTGACGCCCGACGGCCTTGCCGGCCCGACCACGCTGATGCAGATCAACCGCGCGAACGGCGTCGCCGAACCCTGGCTGGCGGGCGTCGCGCCCGGCGCGGCAGGCTCGGCCGGCGCCCCCGCCACGACGCTCCCGGCCGCGCCCGCCGCCGTGCCGGCGTCGGCGAGCCCGGCCGCCGTGGCCCAACGAAAATAATCGCAGAAAGCAAGCGCGCATGTCCTACATCCTCGACGCCCTGCGGCGTGCCGACGCCGAGCGCACCCGCGGCGCCGTGCCCGGCCTGCACGCGCAGAACATCCCGTCCGACAGCGAGCCCGCGGCGCGCAACTACACGCCGTTGATCTGGGCCGCGGGCGGGGCCGGCGCGTTGCTGCTGGTGGTCGTCGCGGTGCTGGCGTTCGGGCCGTGGCGCAATGCGGCGACCGGCCCGGCGCCGCTCGCGGCCGCGTCGCCGCTGAACGCGGGGCCGTCGCCGAGCGATCCGCCCGTCACGACCGCGCAGGGCGAGGCGCCCGCCGCGCGACCGGGCGGCCTCGCGCCGGCGGCGATGCCGGTCGAGCCGCCGATCGCGCACGGCGTCACCACCGCCGGCACGGACGCCCGC
>JASLEM010000191.1 GCA_030151165.1 Burkholderiaceae bacterium | reverse complement strand
GGCGAAGTGCTGCTCGGCGAGGATCTCGGTCGGCGCCATCAGCGCGCATTGCCAGCCCGCGTCCATCGCGACCGCGGCCGCCAGCGCCGCGACCACCGTCTTGCCGGCGCCGACGTCGCCCTGCAGCAGCCGGTGCATCGGCCGCGGGCCGGCGAGGTCGGCGACGATCTCGTCGACCACGCGCTGCTGCGCGCCTGTCAGCCCGAACGGCAGCACGCCGAGCAGCTTCTCGTGCAGGCCGTCGGCGCGCGGCGTGATCTCGGGCGCGCGCAGCAACGCGCGTTCCGCGCGCGCGGCGAGCTGCGAGATCTGCTGCGCGAGCAGCTCCTCGAACTTCAGGCGCTGCGCGGCCGGGTGCGTGCCGTCCTCGAGCGACACGAGCGGCACGTCGGCGAGCGGATGGTGCAGCGTCTCGAGCGCCGAGCGCAGCGACGGCAGCTCCGCGGGCACGACCTGCGGCGGCAGCACCTCGCCCAGCGGCGCGCGCGCCAGGCTCGCGGCGATCGCCTTGCGCAGGTACGGCTGCGGCAGCTGCGCGGTGGTCGGGTAGACGGGCGTCAGCGACGACGCCAGCGGCGCGCCGGGCACCACGGCCTTGAAGGTCGGGTGCACCATCTCGCGCCCGAGGAAGCCGCCGCGGATCTCGCCGCGCACGCGCACGAGCTGGCCGGCCGCGAAGGTCTTGAGATGCGACGGATAGAAGTTGAGGAAGCGCAGCACCAGCTCGCCGCCGGAGTCGTCCGTCATCGAGACGACGAACTGGCGCCGCCCGCGCGCCTCGACGCGCGACTCCGTCACCGTGCCCTCGACCTGCACCTTGTCGCCCGGATGCGCCTGGCGGATCGGGGTGACGTGGGTCTCGTCCTCGTAGCGCAGCGGCAGGTGCAGCGCGAGGTCGATCGGGCGCGCCAGGCCCATGCGCAGCAGCGCGCGCTGCGGGCCGCTCAGTTCGGCCGTCGCCACGGTGCCCGCGGCCGTCGCGGGCGCGCGGCCTGCCAATGCGGCAGCGGACGCTGCAGCGGGCATGTCGGCGACGGGCTTTTTCGGCATGGGCGCGATTCTCGCGCCTGCAGCGTTGCTTCCATGCGGATCAAACAAACGATTCTGCACACCGTTGTACATGCAGATACCTCGCCGCGAGTTTGTTCAAGGACAATAGCGCCCTGTCGAATCTCGTTCCCTTCCTCACATGCGCGGGCCCCCGAGCCGCGCGGGCTCCAGCACACCATGCGTCTCATTGCTCGTTTCGTCGTCCTGATGGTTGCCGTGTTCGGCGTGAGCCTCGCCTTCGCGTGGGCCTGGGACAAGTCGGACGCGCCCCGCCAGGCCTCGGCCCAGGCGGCCAACGCTTCCTGAGCGTCCGGTTTCCGGAACCCATCGCGATGACCCGCGATGCCGTCTCCCTGCCGCCGCCGTCCGGCGAGCACCGTCTCGGCGACTTCGATTTCGACCTTCCCCCCGAGCTGATCGCCCAGCACCCGGCCGCGGAGCGCAGCGGCTCGCGGCTGCTGGACGGCACCGGCGGCGCCCTGGTCGACCGCACGTTCCGCGATTTCCCCGAGCTGCTCGCCGCTGGCGACCTGCTGGTCTTCAACGACACCCGCGTCATCAAGGCGCGCCTGCACGGCGCGAAGGCGAGCGGTGGCGGCGTCGAGGTGCTGATCGAGCGCGTGCTGCCGCCGAACGAGGCCTGGGCGCACATCCGCGCGAGCAAGTCGCCGCGCGCCGGCACCGTGCTGACGCTGGGCGACGTAGAGAGCGGGAGGACGTTCGACGTCGAGATGCTCGGACGCTGCGGCCCCGACGACGCCCTCTTCCACCTGCGCTTTCCCGGCGACGTGTTCGAGCTGCTCGACGCCCACGGCCACGTGCCGCTGCCGCCGTACATCGCGCACGAGGACGCCGAGGACGACGTGCGCCGCTACCAGACCGTCTTCGCCGACCGGCCGGGCGCCGTCGCCGCCCCGACCGCCGCGCTGCACTTCGACGACGCGCTGCTTGAGCGCATCGCCGCGCGCGGCGTGAACACGGCGCGCGTGACGCTGCACGTGGGCGCCGGCACCTTCCAGCCGGTGCGCAGCGAAAAGCTTGACGAGCACAAGATGCACACCGAATGGTTCGACGTGCCGCAGGCCACCGTCGACGCCGTCCTGCGCACGAGGGCCGCGGGCGGCCGTGTCGTCGCGATCGGCACGACCACCGTGCGCGCGCTCGAATCGGCCGCGACGGCTGGCGCGCTGTCCGGTGCGCCCGGCGGCCTGCAGCCCGGTGCCGGCGAGACGCGCATCTTCATCACGCCCGGCTATCGCTTCCAGGTCGTCGACCGCCTCGTCACCAACTTCCACCTGCCCAAGAGCACGCTGATGATGCTGGTGAGCGCCTTCTCCGGCATGGATCACATCCGCGCGATCTACGCGCACGCGATCGCGCAGCGCTACCGCTTCTTCAGCTACGGCGACGCGATGCTGCTGGAACGGATGAAGTGACCACGCGTCCGGCGGGCTAGCAACTCTCGCAACCGGCGGCGGCCAGCCACGGGTCGCGGTCGTGGGCCCCGAAGGTCGCCACCAGCCAGTCGACGAACGCGCGCGTACGCATCGGCACGTGCTTGCGGGTCGGCATCGCGGCGAACAGCGTCAGCGTGCGCAGGCGCCACTGCGGCAGCACGCGCTCGAGCGCCTGCTCCATCAGCGCGTCCTCGGCGATGAACGACGGCAGGCCGGCGATGCCCAGGCCCGCGAGCGCCGCGGCGTAGAGGGTGTCGCTGTGCATCGTGGCCAGTGGCGGCGTCTTCTTCAGGTCGACCACGACCGACGGGCCGCCGCCCCAGGCGGGCTCGAAGGACAGCTCGCGCTGCTCGCTGGGCGGGATCGGCATCAGCGTGTCGTGGCCTGCGAGGTCGCTCGGGTGCTTCGGGCGGCCGTGCTCGTCGAGATACTCGGGGGTCGCGCACAGCACGACCTCGGCCTCGGCGATGCGGCGCGCGATGAAGGCGCCGTCGATGGGGCGCACGCGCTGCACGATGATCGTGACGTCGTGGTTCTCGTCCGGCACCTCGACGGACGCGGCGACGCTCAGCTCGATCGTCACGCGCGGATGCAGCGCACGAAAGCGCGGCAGGTTCTTGGCCAGCTGGTGCACCGCGAAGCCGGGTGGGGCCAGCACGCTGAGGCGGCCGCGCGCTTCCGCGGTGGCGATGCCGGCGACGGCTTCGGCGTCGTCGATCTCGCTCAGGATGATGCGCACGCGTTCGAGGTAGTCCTCGCCGACGTCGGTCAACGCGAGGCGGCGGGTCGTCCGGTTGATCAGGCGAGCGCCCAGGTGCTCCTCGAGTTCGGCCACCAGGCGCGTGGCGACGGCCGGCGCGATGTCGAGCGCCTGGGCGGCCTTGGCGAAGCCGCCGGCGTCGATGACCCGCGTGAAAACCCGCATCGCTCGCAGTTGATCCATGGCGACTCTTCCTGAAAAGGAAATAAACAATTCTATTGACGCTTCTTTATCTGGGAATGTCAAAGGAATAAATTTGAGTCATCGATGAAGCGCGCACACACACCACGCATCACCGAGGCCCGACGGGAGCCCACGAGACACGCCGCCGGACATCCTCAAACCCTGCGAAGAAAGAAGTTCATCATGCAAGTCCGTCAAATCCTCGTCGCCTCCCTGCTCGCCGTCACCGCCGTCGCTGCCATGTCGCAGGAAATCGACCGCAGCGAAACGCTGCAAGCCAAGGGCCTCGCCGCCGCCGAACTGGCGCACAACGGCGCCCCCGCCGGCCGCAGCCGCGCCTCCGTCGTCGCCGAAACGCGCAACCTGCAAGCGCAAGGCGCGCTGAAGGTCGGCGAAAAGGCCGACGGCCCGTTCGTCGACGCCGTCCCGAGCACGACCTACGCCGCCAAGTCCGGCGCCGAAGCGAAGACCGCCGCGGCCCGCTGAGCTGCAGCCGATCCGGTTTCCCCAAGGGTAGCCGGCGGAGAGGTGACCTAGCACCCGACCGCCGGCATGACCCTGAACAGGCGGAGCGACGAGAGTCGTTCCGCCTGTTTCGTTTGTGCAGCGGCGACAATGTGGCGATGTTGAAATTCGAAGTCCTGGCCACCGAGGCCCACGCCCGCCGCGGGCGGCTGACCCTGAACCACGGCGTCGTCGAGACGCCCGTTTTCATGCCCGTCGGCACCTACGGCACCGTCAAGGGCGTGTTCCCGCGCTCGCTCGAGGAGATGGGCGCCGAGATCATCCTCGGCAACACCTTCCACCTCTGGATGCGGCCCGGGCTCGACGTGATGGCGCAGTTCGGCGGCCTGCACCGGTTCGAGAGCTGGAAGCGGCCGATCCTGACCGACTCCGGCGGCTTCCAGGTCTGGTCGCTCGGCGAGATGCGCAAGATCTCCGAGGAAGGCGTGCGCTTCGCCTCGCCCGTCAACGGCGACAAGCTGTTCCTGACGCCCGAGATCAGCATGCAGATCCA
>JASLEM010000175.1 GCA_030151165.1 Burkholderiaceae bacterium | reverse complement strand
CCGACACGCCGGGCACGCGGGGCACGACCCGGCCGCCGCACCGCGGCTGGCGCGCCCGCGCGCGCGCCGGCTGGATCGGGTTGACGATCGCGCTCGCGCTCGCCTGGGTCTTCACGATCTGGCCGGGGCTCGACCTGTGGGTGAGCGGCCAGTTCCGCAACGACGCCGGCGCGTTCGTCGACGACGCGCACGCCTGGGCCTACGCGCTCTATTGGGCGATGCCCAAGCTCGGGTGGCTGTACTTCATCGGCGCGCTCGTGGTGCTGGCACTCGGCCGCCGCTGGCCCGATCGCGTGCCCTTCCGCTGGCGCCGCCGCGCCGCGTCGCTGGCGCTCGTCAGCGGGCTGGGCTCGTGGTTCCTGATCAACGTGCTGCTGAAGGAGCACTGGGGCCGCGCACGGCCGCGCGAGGTCGCCGAGCTCGTCGCCTCGGGCCATCACCATTTCTCGGCGGCCCTCGTGCCGGCGAGCGAGTGCCTGCACAACTGCTCGTTCACGAGCGGGCATGCGGCGTCGGGCTTCGTCATCATGGCCGTCGGCCTGATGGGGTCGGTCGCGACGCGGCGGCGCTGGCTCGCGATCGGCCTCGCCGCGGGCGCGCTCGCGAGCGCCGGGCGCGTGGTGCAGGGCGCGCACTTCCTCAGCGACACCCTGTTCGCCGGCGTCGCCGTCTGGCTCACCGGCTGGCTCGTGCGCGAGGCCTGGGTGCGCCTGCGCGCGGCGCGCTGGCGCCGGTTGCGGCAGGCGCCCCGCGCGGCCTGAACCGGGGCGCCGACGCGGTCGCGCGGACCGCGTCGAAGGCCTTCGTCAGGCCTGGAGCGATGCGCGACGACGCCGCGCCATCACGCCGACCACGCCCAGGCCGGCCAGCATCAGGGCGACCGACTCGGGCTCGGGCGCCGGCGAGGCGGCCGTGGCGGATCCGACGGTGATGTTCGCGAAGCCGATCTGGTTCGCGGCGCCGCTGAAGTCCACCGATTCGGCCGTGCCGGAGAACGTGACGCCCGCCGCGACCCAGGGGCAATACGACTCGCCGAGGCACTCGGGGTTCGAGGCGCTGCCGTTCGGGGTCTGCGGCAGCGTCAACGTCGCCAGCAGCGTGCCGGTGCCGTCCAGGCCCGACCACACCGTCACGCTGCCGGTGTCGGACGGGGACGTGTAGTAGAACGAGAAGCCGTCCGTGAAACCGGCGGTGCGGTTCATGATGTCGCCCGGGCCACCCAGGAACGTGATCAGCCCGCCGCCGGGGACGGCCGCGGTGTTGCAAGTGCCACCGGGCTGGCCGGCGCAGGCGATCGCGTCGGGCCCGAAGCTGATGCCGTAGTTCGGGCCGCCGGTCGAGCCGAGGCTGCCGGCGCCGCCGTTGTAGTAGTTCGCCGGGCCTTCGTCATTGGCCAGGTCGAGGCCCTGGAAGTTGAGCACTTCCACGGCGGCGAACGTCGAATTCGCGACCAGCGAGGCGGCGGCGACCAGGGCGAGCTTGAGCACCTGGGCGGCGACGGGACGATGTGTCATGGGGATCTCCTCTTTGCGTGGTTCGACCGGGATCGGTCGCCCACGATTTTCGGAACGCCATGCCAGCGCCACAATGCCCCGCGCGACCGCAAGCTAGGGGTCTCCCCACGAATCACGGGCGAAAAAAAAGCGGCCCGAAGGCCGCCGTTCGCCGAAGCGCGCTCAGCGCATCAGGGCGTCCATTCGATCGCGATGCCCTTGAAGTCGACCGCCTTGTTGGGCGTCTTGATCGACAGGTTGCTCAGGTGGCGGAACGCGAAGCCGGCGCGCCAGTGGCCGTCCGCGCTGCTCACGCCGAGGCCGAAGTGGTCGGAGAACTGGAAGTTCGTGCTCTTCTGGCGGTCGCCGATGCTGGCTTCGCTCAGGTAGGCCGGGCCGATGCCGAACTCGAGGTCGAGGCGCGTGCTCGCGGACACCGGGTAGCGCCAGTGCATCATCGGCACGAGGGCGAAGTCCCACGCGTTGTGCGAGTAGAGGCTGTCGTGGTCGGCCTGCCATGCGCCGACCGAGATCACCGGCGACATGTCGAGCGAGAACGGGCCGAGGTCGGTCAGCTGGCACTCGTGGCGCTCGAGGCCGATCGATTCGTACTTCAGCTCGGCGTCCTTGCCGGCGGCGATGCGGCCGCCCCAGTTGTCGTCCTTGGCGTCGCCGTGCGCGAGGCAGCCGAAGAACGGCGTGCGCTCGAGGGCGGCGACCGCCCACGTGGCGACGGTGCCGGCGATCGCCGTGTTCTTCAACGCGCTGCCGGAGGAGCTCTCGGCCTGCGCCGAGGCACCGAAAGCGAGCAGGAGGGCGGCGACGATCGTGGGGCCGGCGGCGAGCCGCGGGCGCTGGGAAGGGGAGACGCTTGAGTTCATCGCCGAACTGTATCGCGCCCCGCCCGTCCGGGCGACCCGGGCGTTCAAAGACCTGCCGCGGCGCGCAGGAGCTGCGCCTTGTCCGTGCGTTCCCAGCTGAACTCGGGCTCCTCGCGGCCGAAGTGGCCGTAGGCCGCCGTCTTCTGGTAGATCGGGCGCAGCAGGTCGAGCATCTGGATGATGCCCTTCGGACGCAGGTCGAAGTGCTCCTGCACCAGCTCGGCGAGCTTGTCGTCCGGGATCACGCCGGTGCCTTCGGTGTAGACCGTGACGTTCATCGGCTTGGCCACGCCGATCGCGTACGCGACCTGGATCTGGCACTGGCGCGCCAGGCCGGCGGCGACGATGTTCTTCGCGACGTAGCGCGCGGCGTACGCAGCCGAGCGGTCGACCTTCGTCGGATCCTTGCCCGAGAACGCGCCGCCGCCGTGCGGGCAGGCGCCGCCGTAGGTGTCGACGATGATCTTGCGGCCGGTCAGGCCGCAGTCGCCCTGCGGGCCGCCGATGACGAAGCGGCCGGTCGGGTTGACGAGGTAGCGCGTCTCCTTCAGCCACTCCTTCGGGATCACCGGCTTGATGATCTCCTCGATGACGGCTTCCTCGAACTCGCGCTTCATCTTCGCGCCTTCGCTCATCTCGGGCGCGTGCTGGGTGGAAAGCACCACGGTGTCGACCGAATGCGGCCGGCCGTCGACGTAGCGCATCGTGACCTGGCTCTTGGCGTCCGGGCGCAGGAACGGCAGGCGGCCGTCCTTGCGCAGCTGGGCCTGGCGCTCGTCGAGGCGGTGCGCGTAGTAGTTGGGCGCGGGCATCAGCTCGGGGGTCTCGTCGCAGGCGTAGCCGAACATCAGGCCCTGGTCGCCGGCGCCCAGGTTCAGGTAGTCGTCGCTCGCACGGTCGACGCCCTGGGCGATGTCGTTGCTCTGCTTGTCGTAGGCCACGAGCACGGCGCAGCCCTTGTAGTCGATGCCGTACTCGGTGTTGTCGTAGCCGATGCGCTTGATGGTGTCGCGCGCGACCTGGATGTAGTCGACG
>JASLEM010000082.1 GCA_030151165.1 Burkholderiaceae bacterium | reverse complement strand
CGCCGAGGCCCTTGAAGCGGCCGATGCTCCACGAGTTGTCGCGCGCGCCTTCCTTGCGCAGCTTGTCGAGCGTGGCATTGAGCTCGAAGTCGTCGAGCGCGTAGATCTTGGCGGCGGGCTTGCGACCGCGCGCCGGCGCATCGACGCGGTACAGCGGCGGCTTGGCGACATACACGTGGCCGCGCGCCACCAGTTGCGGGAAATGGCGGAAGAACAGCGTCAGCAGCAGCACCTGGATGTGCGAGCCGTCGACGTCGGCGTCCGACAGGATGCAGACCTTGCCGTAGCGCAGGCCGGAGAAGTCGGGCGTGTCGTTCGGGCCATGCGGATCGACGCCGATCGCGACCGCGATGTCGTGGATCTCGTTGTTGGCGAACAGGCGGTCGCGCTCGACCTCCCAGGTGTTCAGCACCTTGCCGCGCAGCGGCAGGATGGCCTGGGTCTCCTTGTCGCGGCCCATCTTGGCGGAGCCCCCGGCGGAGTCGCCTTCGACGAGGAACACCTCGTTGAGCGAGAGGTCGCGGCTTTCGCAGTCGGTCAGCTTGCCGGGCAGCACGGCGACGCCGGAACCCTTGCGCTTCTCGACCTTCTGGCCGGCCTTCTGGCGCGCCTGGGCTTGGCGGATCACCAGTTCCGCGAGCCTCTTGCCGTAGTCGACATGCTGGTGCAGCCACAGCTCCAGCGCGGGCTTGGTGTACGCCGACACGAGCCGCAGCGCGTCGCGGCTGTTCAGGCGCTCCTTGATCTGGCCCTGGAATTGCGGGTCGAGCACCTTGGCCGACAGGACGAAGCTCGCGCGCGAGAAGACGTCCTCGGGCATCAGCTTGACGCCCTTGGGCATCAGGCCATGCAGCTCGATGAAGCTCTTGACCGCGTTGAACAGGCCGTCCTTCAGCCCGGATTCGTGCGTGCCGCCCGCGACCGTCGGGATCAGGTTGACGTAGCTCTCGCGCACCGCGGCGCCGTCGTCGGTGAAGGCGACGCACCAGGTCGCGCCCTCGCCTTCCGCGAAGTTGTCGGTCTCGTTCGAGCCGGCGAAGCGCTCGCCCTCGAACAGCGGCACGACGGGCTCGGCCGTCAGCGTCTGCTGCAGGTAGTCGCGCAGGCCGCCCTGGTACGTCCAGGTCAGGACTTCGGGGTCCTTGCCGGTCTTCTCGATCGTCAGCGACACCGTCACGCCCGGCATCAGCACGGCCTTGCTGCGCAGCAGGTGCACCAGCTCGCCACGCGGGAGCTCGGCGCTCTCGAAATAGCGCGCGTCGGGCCAGACGCGCACGCGCGTGCCGTGGCGGCGCTCGCTCGACGCGAGCTTGCGCACCTCCAGCGGCACGGTGACGTCGCCGCCCGAGAACGTCAGCGACGCGAACTGGCCGTCGCGGAAGACGCTGACCTCCAGCTGCTTCGCGAGCGCGTTGGTCACGCTGACGCCGACGCCGTGCAGGCCGCCGGAAAAGCTGTACGCGCCGCCGCTGCCCTTGTCGAACTTGCCGCCGGCATGCAGGCGCGTGAAGACGATCTCGACGACCGGCACCTGCTCCTCCGGGTGCAGGCCGAACGGGATCCCCCGGCCGTCGTCGTCGACCGTCACCGAGCCGTCCGCGTGCTGCGTGACGGCGATGCGCTTGCCGTGGCCGGCGAGCGCCTCGTCGGCGGCGTTGTCGATCACTTCCTGCACGATGTGCAGCGGATTGTCGGTGCGGGTGTACATGCCCGGCCGCTGCTTGACGGGTTCGAGACCCTTCAGGACGCGGATGGAGCCTTCGGCGTATTCGCCGGGTTGTCTGGGTTTGGCGCCTGAGGCGCCTTGCTTCGTGGCCATGCAGTGATTCTAGGTTTGAACCGGGATCGTCCAGCGCGGAAAACCTGTATATAAAAACAGATTTGGCGGGGCAGTGATCCGGCGGAAGCCGTTAGAGTGGGCGCATGAGCTCCACTCCACCCCCGTCGATTTCCACGCAGGACAGGAAATTGAGCCACCTGAGCTTCGCCCCGCCCGCGCTCGAGACGCCCAGTCGCTTCGCGTCCCGGGCGCCCGTGCACGTGAGCCCGCGCTCGCGTCGCGGGCGTGCCCTGCGCACCTTGCCGCGCACCGTCGCCGTCGGCGTGGCCCTGCTGGCGGTCGCCGCCGGCGTGACCGCCCTGGTCGTCCCCGGTGCGCTGGGCGCGCTCGCCACGCGCGTCCTGCACGCCTTCTGATCCGCGTCGACGCGTCTCGCCCCCGTACGCCCGACGTCGCCCGCCGCCACGCCCGAACCACGTCAGCTTCGATGCCTGCCGACTCCGCCTCCTTCGCGCCGCCGTCCGACTGGGTCGTGCGCTGGACACCGCTGCTGCCGCCGTCGGCACGCGTGCTCGACGTCGCTTGCGGCCACGGCCGCCACGCGCACTGGCTGGCGCAGGCAGGGCACGACGTCACGGGCATCGACCGCGATCCGACGCTGCTGGCGCCGCTCGCGGGCTTCGCGCGCACGCTCGTCGCCGACCTCGAGGCCGACCCGTGGCCGCTGCCCGGCGCGGCCTTCGATGCGGTGCTGGTCACCAACTACCTCTGGCGCCCGCTCTTTCCGGCCTTGAAGGACGCCGTGGCGCCCGGGGGCTTGCTGATTTACGAAACCTTTGCACAAGCCCACGCGGCGCTCGGACGGCCGCGCCGACCCGAATTCCTGCTGCGTCCGGGCGAACTGATCGACGTGTTGCGCGAGGCGCCGGCCGCACCCGCGGCCCTCGGCGAGACGCCGTCGGCGCCCTCTGGAAACCGGGGTGCGGACTGGCACGTGATCGCATTCGAGGAAGGCCGCCTGCCGGCGCGCGGCGACGTCCCGGAACGGGAAGTCCAGCGCATCGTCGCGCGACGCGGAATTTCGTCGACGCGTCACGCCAACCACCCCGATCATCTCGTCCCGCCAAGCTAAAATCAGCGAGTTGCCTCCGGCCCGCAGCGATAGCGGCCGGGGCACGCGCGGCCGGCTCGATGAGGCGCCGCGCGCGCCCGCGCACCGCGCGCCAGGCTGAAAAGGTCACCCAAGGAATGCGAATGGAACGAATTGTCGGCAGCCTCGTGGCGCTGGTCACCCCGATGCACGAGGACGGCAGCGTCGACTACCCGGCGCTGCGCGCGCTGGTCGACTGGCACGTCGCCGAGGGCACGGACTGCATCGTCGCCGTCGGCACGACCGGCGAGTCGGCGACCGTGAATGTCGAGGAGCACGTCGAGGTGATCCGCGTGTGCGTCGAGCAGGCCGCGGGCCGCATGCCCATCATGGCCGGCGCCGGCGGCAACTCGACGCTCGAGGCGATCGAGCTGTCGAAGCAGGCGAAGAAGGTCGGCGCCAGCTGCACGCTGCAGGTCGTGCCGTACTACAACAAGCCGTCGCAGGAAGGCATCTACCGCCACTTCGCGAAGATCGCGGAGACCGTCGACATCCCGATGGTGCTGTACAACGTGCCCGGCCGCACGGTCGCCGACATGCAGCACGACACCGTGCTGCGCCTCGCGCAGGTGCCCGGCATCGTCGGCATCAAGGAAGCCACCGGCAGCATCGAGCGCGCGAGCTGGCTGTTGCGCGCCGCGCCGAAGCAATTCTCGATCTACTCGGGCGACGACAGCACCGCCGTCGCACTGATGCTGCTCGGCGGGCACGGCAACATCAGCGTGACGGCCAACGTCGCGCCGCGCGCGATGCACGAACTGTGCGCCGCCGCGCTGGCGGGCGACGCGCGACGCGCGGCCGAACTGCACCTGAAGCTGCTGCCCCTGCACCGCAACATGTTCTGCGAGCCTAGCCCCGCGCCGGCCAAGTGGGCCCTGTCGCGCCTCGGCCGCTGCCGGCCGACGCTGCGGCTGCCGCTCGTCGAGATGACCGATGCCGGCAAGGCCATCGTCGACGCGGCGCTCGCGGAGTGCGGCATCGACGCGTGACCTTTTGCTGGCCTGCCGGCGTCGCGCGACGCGCCGGCGCCCGGTGCGCGGCGAGCCGCCCGCGCGCTCTGCGACAATCCCCGGCCCGGATGCCTCCGGCCTGACCTCGACCCCAATGCCCATGACCACCAATTTCCCGACGCGCCTGCTCCAACCCCCGCCCCTGCGCGTTGCCACCGTGACGCTGTGCCTGATGCTTGGCGGATGCACCGTCGTCGGAGACTGGTTCGGCAGCGACAAGGAGGACTACAAGAACCACGCCAACCGCACGCAGCCGCTGGATGTCCCGCCCGACCTGAGCCAGCTGCAGAAGGATTCGCGCTACCTGCCGCAGGGCGGCGTGGTCACGGCGTCCGACCTGTCCAAGGCCGGCACCGCGGCGCCCGTCGCCGCCCAGCCGTCGTCGGCACCGGGCGGCGCGTCGTACACCGGCGCCCCGGTGGTCGCGCTGAACGCCGTCGGCGACCTGCACATCGAACGCGCGCCCAACGGCCAGCGCTGGCTCGTCACGAAGGACGCGCCGGAAGTCGTGCTGCCCAAGGTGCGCGACTACTGGCTGACGCACGGCTTCAAGCTGAAGGTCGACGATCCGAAGACCGGCATCCTCGAGACCGACTGGGTCGAGAACAAGAGCACGCTGCCGAAGGACACGATCCACAACCTGATCGGCCACGTCCTCGACAGCCTCTACGACTCCGGCCTGCGCGACCGCTACCGCACGCGCCTGGAGCGCACGCCCGAAGGCGGCACCGAGATCTACCTGACGCACTTCGGCGCGACGGAAGAAGCCACCGGCTTCCAGAAGAGCGAGATGCAGTGGGTGCCGCGGCCGAACGACCCGGGCCTCGAAGCCGAGCAGCTCAGCCAGCTGATGCTGAGCCTGGGCGGCCAGGCCGACGTCAACCTCGCGACCGTCGCGAAGCCGGCCACCGACGACAACGCGCCGACGCCGCCGACGCCGGGCCGCGTGATCCCGAGCTCGGCCACGCAGCAGGCCTCGATCGGCGGCACCGGCCCGAACGGCGCGATGCGCGCGCGCCTCGTGACCGGCCAGCCGTCCGCGGCCATGGTGGTCGACGACAACTTCGACCGCTCGTGGCGTCGCGTCGGCCTCGCGCTGGATCACGGCGGCTTCACCGTCGAGGATCGCGACCGCGCCCAGGGCATCTACTACGTGCGCTACGTGGACGCGAAGGCCGCCGCGAAGGACGAGCCGGGCATCCTGTCCAAGCTGTCCGAGTGGTTCGGCCGCACCGGCCCGTCGCCGGTCGGCAAGTACCGCATCGCGATCAAGGCCTCGGGCGACAGCTCGAATGTCACGATCCTGAACGACCAGGGCCAGCCGGACAACAGCGACAACGCGAAGGCCATCGTGGCCCTGCTGGTCGACGAGCTGAAGTAAGTCCTGCCGGAAGCGGTCGGCCGACCCGGCCGCATCGCCCATGCAAAAGCCGCCCTCGGGCGGCTTTTTCTTTGCAAATCTTTGCGACGAGCCCGCAGCGTGTCGCCTACCCGAAGGCGACAGGAAAATCGCCGTCGGGCATGCCTGGACGTAAAAAAGCCGCCCGAAGGCGGCTTTTCCATCTCCAAGGATCGCGCCCGCGAGGAGCGCTTTCCAGAGGAAATTACTTGCTGGCGGCCGAAGCGGCAGCCATCGCGGCGTTCGCGGCGCCCATGGCGGCCGACGAAGCAGCGTCGCTGGCAGCCGAAGCGGCGGCCATCGAGGCCGAAGCCGACGTGTCAGCGGCCGAAGCGGCCATTGCCGACGACGAAGCGGCCGACGAGGCAGCGTCAGCAGCCGGGGCGGTCGTGGTGTCAGCGGGCTTGCTGCAAGCAGTCAGAGCAGCGACGGCGACCAGGGAGGCCAACAGGAGCGACTTGTTCATGTATTTCCTCGAAGAAAATTTGGTTCGAACCAATACCGGTAATTTTGGATACCTGCCCTCACAGCAGATACTCCTCGCAAAAGACAGCAGGCCAAGCTCGAGCATTTCCTGTGCCTAGCCCGCCATTATACCCATCCGCACGGAACCTTTTCAGAGTCCCAGTGTCACCGCCGAAAAACCTGCGGTTGCACGTTGCGAAATGGCATCAAAGTCCTCGCGCGCGCGTTGCCGGTCCACGCGGTCGAAGCCCACGCGACCGCGCCAGTGTTCGCGGTCGAACACCCTCAACGCCTGGTTCGCCGAATCGATCCACAAGGTCGGCAACTGCGTCGTCCAGCTCTCGTCCGGCACGAGGCAGCGGATCACGTGCGCCCAGTCGCGGCGCCAGTTCGCGAAGCGCGGGTGCACGCGCTCGATGACCTGGTAGTCGGAGGCGATCATCACCAGCTCGCGGCCGCCGACGCTCGCCCAGCGCGTGAGCAACGCCGTCCAGTCGGATTCGCCGAGCGGCCACGCCGCGAAGTCCGCGTCGCACCAGCACAGCCGCAGCGTCGACGATTCGACCGCGGATTGCAGCGTCCGGTACAGCGCCTGCGTGAATTCGACCGGGCCCTCGAACAGCGTCCCGCCCGTGGCGCCGGTCGCCGACGGCAGGCCGCGGTCGTCGTCCATCGGCGGCGACCATTCGCCGTCCCACTCAATCGTCATGAGCCCATCCCTGCGCCACCCAGTCGGCCACGACGGCCTGCGCGTCGGCGGAGAGGCGATCGCACTGCACCGCCGTCAGTCGACGCGCATCGGCCAGGTCGCGCATCAGGCGCGCGTCGCGACCGGCCGCGTTGAACGACTCGCCGTTGATGAACACGTGCCGCTCGTCGTACATCATGCGCGTGCGCCGATCGAGCCGCAAGCCGGCGCCGGCCCCGCGCTCGAGGCCGGTGTCGAACCACACCTGCGGCTTCGGCTCCGTCATCACCTCGCCGAGCGCGCGCGCGAGCTGCGACGGGTCGCGCAGCAGCTTGTCGACGGCCTTGCGCGCGAACGCGTCGAGGGCCGCGGGCATCTTCGCGGGCGTCTCGGTCGCGCTGCGCGGCGGGTCGCGGAAGTGCGGCTCGTCGCCGTCGGACTCGACGTCGTCGAGCACGCGTTGCAGCAGCCCGCGGGCGAGCTCGGTGGCCATCGGCGTGCGGTAGCCGATCGAGCAGGTCATGCACTCGTCCTCGGCCACGCCGTCGTGGCCCCAGCGCGGCGGCACGTAGAGCATGTCGCCGGGGGCGAGCACCCACTCGTCGGTCGCGTCGAAGTGCTCGAGGATGCGCACCGGCAGGCCGTCGACGAAGCTCGGGTCGGCCACGGGCCCGACGCGCCAGCGCCGGTGGCCGTGCACCTGCAGCAGGAAGACGTCGTACGAATCGATGTGCGGCCCGACGCCGCCGCCCGGGCTGGCGTACGACACCATCAGGTCGTCGACGCGCGCGTCGGCGATCCAGCGAAAGCGCTGCAGCAGTTCGTGCGCGGCCTGCGCGTGGAGGTCGACGCCCTGCACCAGCAGGCTCCAGCCGCGCTGGTTCAGCGGCGGCAGCGCGCGGCGCGCGAACGGGCCGTGCTTGAGGCGCCAGCGCTCGCCGGCGGCGCTAGTCGCGGCTGCCGGCTTCCTCGCTTTAGCCGACTTGGCCGACTTGGCCGTCTTGGCCGGGCCGTCGTCGTCCTGGATCACGAGCCGCGACTCGACGTCGTCGCGCGCGGCCAGCGCGAACAGCTCGGCGGGCGTGACGGGCGCCAGCGGCGCGCCGGTGTCGGCGACGAGCGGGAACGCGCCGCGGATCAGCAGCGGGCGTTTCTGCCAGACGTCGCGCATGAAGGCCGCGGGCGACAGGCCGCCCAGCAGCGCAAGGGGTTCACGGAGGTTCATGGCCCCATTGTCCCTGCTCCGCGCGCGCGTCACGACCAAGCCGGGCCGAGCTCCCCCGCGGGGGGCAGCGACCAACGGGAGCGTGGGGGCCAACATTCATTAAAATCGAGGGCATGAATATCACCGCCCCTTGCGTCGTCTCGCTCACCTGGCTCCTCTCGGATGCGCAGAACGCGCCGATCGACGAGCTCGCCGAGCCGACCGAATTCCTCTACGGCGGCGACGACCTGCTGCCCAAGGTCGAGGAAGCCCTCGCGGGCCAGGAAACCGGCTTCGACACGCACCTGCACCTCGAGCCGGAGAACGCGTTCGGCGACTACCACTCCGAGCTCGTGTGCTTCGAGGAGCGCTCGGTGTTCCCGGACGCGGTGGAGGTCGGCATGCAGTTCGAAGGCCTGCCCGACGGCGCCGCGACGCCCGACATGCCCGAGGACGCCATCTACACCGTCACCGAGGTCTACCCGTCGCACGTCGTCCTGGACGGCAACCATCCGCTCGCCGGCATGGCGCTGCGCCTGCACATCACGGTGCGCGGCGTGCGCGCGGCGACGGCGGAAGAGATCGAGTCGCGCAGCGTCAACGACGACGCCGCGGGACTGTTGCAGGTGCTGCCGCCGAAGGATCGGTCGCAGCTGCATTGAGGCGGCGCGGCGGCCGCCCGCGAGCGCGAGCGCCCCGCGTCAGTGTTTCCCGGTCGACCCGAACCCGCCCTCGCCGCGATCCGACGTCGTGAACTCGTCGACCCGGCGGAACGTCGCCTGCACGACCGGCACGATGATCATCTGCGCGATGCGTTCCATCGGGTTGATCGTGAACTCGGACTGGCCGCGGTTCCAGCAGCTGACCATCAGCTGGCCCTGGTAGTCGCTGTCGATCAGGCCGACGAGATTGCCCAGCACGATGCCGTGCTTGTGGCCGAGGCCCGAGCGCGGCAGGATCATCGCGGCGAGGCCGGCGTCGGCGATGTGGATCGACAGGCCGGTCGGGATCAGCGCGGTCTGGCCGGGCGCGAGGACGACGGGCGCGTCGAGGCAGGCGCGCAGGTCGAGGCCGGCGCTGCCGGGGGTCGCGTAGGCCGGCAGCGTGTCGGCCATGCGGGCGTCGAGAACCTTGAGATCGATGGTGGTCATGGGGGCGATCGACGCGCGGTCGACATCAAACGGTGGAAATGGAAATCGCGGGTCGGCGCAGCCGCGATCGAGTCGATGCATCGCGAGTGCGCGTCACGCGCGAATGCGCACGGCGTGCACGTCAGAACGCGATTCGTTCGGAAATCTCTTTCACGAGCTGGCGCGCCAGCGTGAGCTTGTCGGCCTGCGCCAGCTCGCGCTCGCCCTGCGCGTCGACCAGCACCAGCGCGTTGTCGTCGCGCCCGAACGTCGCGGGGCCGAGGTTGCCGACGATCAGCGGCACGTTCTTGCGGACGAGCTTGTCGCGCGCGTGCTTGAGCAGGTTCTCGCTCTCGGCCGCGAAGCCGACGCAGTACGGCCGCGGCGACAGGCGGGCGACGTCGGCGAGGATGTCCTCGTTCTCGGTCAGCTCGAAGATCGGCGCGACCTTCTTGCCGTCCTTCTTGATCTTGTGCTCGTTCATCTGCGCGGGGCGCCAGTCGGCGACGGCCGCGGTGGCGACGAAGACGTCGCTCGCGCCGGCCAGCGGCATCACGGCGGCGTGCATGTCGCGCGCGCTCTGCACGTCGATGCGGCGCACGCCGCGCGGCGTGGGCAGGTGCACCGGGCCGGCGACCAGCGTGACGTCGGCGCCAGCCTCCTGCGCGGCGCGCGCGATCGCGAAGCCCATCTTGCCGCTCGAGTGGTTCGTGATGCCGCGCACCGGGTCGATCGCCTCGAAGGTCGGGCCGGCCGTGACGAGCACGTGCTTGCCGCGCAGCAGCTTGGGCGCGAAGAACGCGATGAGGTCGTCGCGCAGGTCGACGGCCTCGAGCATGCGACCCTCGCCGAACTCGAGGCAGGCCTGCTCGCCGACGTCCGGGCCGAGCAGCGTCGTGCCGTCGGCGCGCAGCTGCGCCACGTTGCGCTGCGTGGCCGGGTGCGCCCACATCTCGCGGTTCATCGCGGGCGCGACCAGCAGCGGCACGCGGCCCGTCGGGCGCGCGAGGCACATCAGCGTGAGCAGGTCGTCGGCGCGCCCCTGCACGAGCTTGGCCATGAAGTCGGCACTCGCCGGCGCGACCAGGATCGCGTCGGCCTCGCGCGACAGGTTGATGTGCGCCATGTTGTTGTCGGGCCGCGCATCCCACTGGCTCGTGTAGACGGGCCGGCCGCTCAGCGCCTGCAGCGTCACCGGTGTAATGAAGGCCTCCGCGCCTTCGCTCATCACGACCTGCACCGTCGCGCCGGCCTTCACCAGCGCACGCGTGAGGTCGGCGGCCTTGTAGCAGGCGATGCCGCCGGACAGGCCCAGCACGATGTGCTTGCCCTGGAGGTCGAGTCGAGTGTCCATGCGGCGGAATGTATAGCAGCGGATCGATGAACGTGGCGGCGCGGCGCGGTCACCCCGTCGACGAAGTCACGGCATCAGGCGCCGTGGCATTTCTTGAACTTCTTGCCGCTGCCGCAATGGCACGGGTCGTTGCGGCCCGGCAGCGCCTCGACGCGGCGCGTCTTGGGCTTCGGCGCGTTCTGCACCCAGTAGCAGCGCAGGTCCTGCGCGGCGTACAGCGCTTCCTGGATCAGGTCCTCGCGAGTCAGCTTCTCGCCCGGGTAAAGCTCCTCGCGCACCTTCGCGAGTTCCTCGGGGTCATGGATCGTGAGCATGACGATGCGCATCGTGCACTCGTCGAAGGCCTGGCCCATCTCCGTCTCGACGTCCGGCTCCGGCCAGTCGTCGGTGAAGGTCTGGACGACGTCCATGAAGCCGTGCGCCCAGATCTCGCCGGTCAGCGGGATCTCGTCGTCCTCCTCGCCGGCGGCGATCGTGCCGTCCTCGACCAGCTTCGCCTTGTCGTCGTCCGACCACTCCAGCATCACCGGCGCGAGGCGCAGCTCGTCCATCGCGTCCATCAGCAGCTCGGGGTCGAGCTGCTTCACCAGCACGCGCCAGCGCGTCTCGAGGATCGCGGTCGCCTCGCGGTCGGACTCCGGGTCGGCGAACGCGCGCGACCAGGCGTCGCCCAGCAGCGCGTCGCGCCAGGCCATCACCGTCGTCGGACGCGGGCCGGCGGCGAGCGCGGTCATCGCGCCGTCCAGCCACTCGAGCGAGACGCGCTCGTCGAAGCCCGACAGCTGCTCGGCCAGCTTCTGCAGGCGGTCGAGGTCGGCGTCGGTGTTGGTCGGATAGTGGACGTTGACGAGGGGATTCATGGCGCGCGGCGCGAGGCCGGAAAGACGGGCGGACGGAAGCGAAAGTGCGGCCGGCAGTTTCTCATGCCGGCCGCATTCCCGGGCGTGCGGCGCGCCTAATCGCGGGGAAATCCACGCAGCGGCGCCGGGTTCAGGCGCGCCATCGACAGGCTGTCGACGTAGACCCCGTCCCGCAACGCGTAGGCGCGGTGCACGCCCTCGTCGACGAAGCCGAATCTCCGGTACAGCGCCTGCGCGCGCAGGTTGTCGGTGTAGACGTTGAGCTCGAGGCGCAGCAGGCCCATCCAGTGGTCGGCGTAGTCGCACAGCGCAGCCATCAACCGGGCGCCGACGCCGCGGCCCTGCCAGTCCGGATGGACGTGGATGCCCAGGCTCATCGCGTGCCGCCGCCGCATCGACGCGCCCGACGGATGCAGGCCCGCGCCGCCGACGATCTCGTCGCCGCTCAGCGCCACGAGCAGCAGGTCGGCCTTGCCCGGCGCGGCCATCTCCGCCAACCGCGTCTTCCACAGGTCGACGTTGCCGTACGGCATCTGCAGCAGTTGCGGGAAGACCTCCGGCGCGTTGATCGAGCGCGCGAAGCCGGGCGCGTCGTCGACGGTCACCTTGCGAACCACCAGCGTCGCGGCGAAATCGCCGTGGTCGGTCGAGGGCAAAGAGGCGGTCTGGCTGCTCATCGAGAACTCCTTCTGGGGGTGGATGGCCTCTGGTCGAGGCCCGGAAAGCACAAGGCCCGCGGGTGGCGGGCCTTGTGCGAAGAACTGGCGGTGAGGAAATCCGGGGAGGCCCTATCCCGGACTTCGCGTCGGCATGACGACGGCTTTCTGCATCGATTGCATGACGGCGGATAGCGCGTTGCCGACGACACGCACGACCGCGCCCGCGGCGGCGCGCGGCATCGAGGTGGCGGTGTGGATCGACGAGGTCATGCGGCCAGTCTGCGGGCACGGCCCGAAGTCGTCAAGCCATGAAAAACGCCGCACGAGGCGGCGTTGGATGGGTGCGACGGCGAGGGCCGGATCAGAGCCGTTCGGCGACCCAGCCTTGCACGCTCGCCAGCGCGCCGGCGAGCTTGGACGCGTCGGTGCCGCCGGCCATCGCCATGTCCGGCTTGCCGCCGCCCTTGCCGCCGACCTGCTGCGCGACGAAGTTGACGAGCTCGCCGGCCTTGACCTTGCCGATCGAATCCGACGTCACGCCGGCCGCGATCTGCACCTTGTCGCCGTCGACCGCCGCGAGCACGATGGCCGCCGTCCTGAGCTTGTCCTTGAGCTTGTCCATCGTCTCGCGCAGCGACTTGGCGTCGGCGCCGTCGAGCTTGGCCGCGAGCACCTTCAGGCCCTTGACGTCGATCGCCTGCGCGACGAGCTCGTCGCCCTGCGCGGACGCCAGCTTGCCCTTGAGCTTCTCGAGTTCCTTCTCGAGCGCCTTGACGTGGTCGAGCACGGCCGCGAGGCGTGCGGGCACCTCGGCCGGCGTCGCCTTCAAGGTGCCGGCGACGTTGTCGACGGTGTCCTCGAGCGACTGCAGGTAGCTCAGCGCGTTGTCGCCGGTGACGGCCTCGATGCGGCGGATGCCGGCCGCGACGCCCGCCTCGGCGACGACCTTGAACAGGCCGATGTCGCCGGTGCGCTGCACGTGCGTGCCGCCGCACAGCTCCTTGCTGGAGCCGATCGTCAGC
>JASLEM010000115.1 GCA_030151165.1 Burkholderiaceae bacterium | reverse complement strand
CCGGCGACGCGAAGATGAAGCCGAGGTCCAGCGCGCCGATCTCGAGCTCGCCGAGGATCTGGTCGGTGGTCGATTCCTGCAGCGTCACCTTGACCTTCGGGAAGTCGGCCATGAAGCGTCGCAGCGCGCCGGGCAGGAACGAATACGGCGCGAGGCTGATGAAGCCGAGCGACAGCGTGCCCGACTGCCCGGCGCGCTGCGACGCTTCATGGCCGACTTCCCGAAGGTCAAGGTGACGCTGCAGGAATCGACCACCGACCAGATCCTCGGCGAGCTCGAGATCGGCGCGCTGGACCTCGGCATCATCTTCGCGTCGCCGGGCATGTCGAAGACGCTCGCATACCGGCCGCTGCTGCGCGACGCGCTGATCGTCGCGCTGCCCGACAAGCACCCGCTCGCCAAGGCCTCGCAGGTGCCGCTCGAGAAGCTCGCGCACGAGCGCTTCCTCGGCTTCGAGCGCCACTACGGCCCGATGATCTTCGACGCGATGGTCGCCACCTGCATGCGCCACGGCTTCAGCCCCGAGCTGTTCCCGGCGCGCCAGATGCACACGATCGTGAGCCTCGTCTCCGGCGGCCTCGGCGTGGCGCTGGTGCCGGCGTCCGTCAAGGCGATGCCGCGCGAGGGCGTGGTCTACCGGCCGATCAAGGGCGAGCGCACGCTCGTCGAGACCGGCGCCGCATGGCGCGAGGCGGACGAGTCGTCGCTGGTGCAGGTGTTCATGGACTACCTGCCGCGCGCCCCGCGCGCCGCCTAGCTCAGTTCGGCGCCGACGCCGGCGCTGCCGGCCTCATCGCCGCCTGCAACGCCTCCTGCATCCGCGGCAGCAGCGCCTGGATGCGCGTCTGCATGACGGCCATCGTGCGCTCGGTCAGCTCGGGCGTCTTCGCGATCAGCGCCTGGCCGGCGGGGGTGCGGTAGAACGCGAGCTGGCCGTCGATCTCGTCCTGCGTGAAGGTCGCCATGTAGACCTGCACGAGGTCGGGCTCGAGGCGGGCCCAGGTCATCTCGTCGCGCATCATCGCATCGACGCTCGCCTGGCCGGCCTCGAAGCGGCTGCGCTGCTCGGGCGACATGGTGCGCGCCTGCGGCATGCCGGCGATCGACTGCTTCGTCATCGCCTGCATCTTGTCGAGGCTCAGCGAGATCGTCCGGTCCATGTTCATCAACGCGAACAGCGCCTCGACGGAGGCGCGGCTGGCGGGCGCGGGCGTCGGTGCGGCGTGGCAGCTGGCGGCGATGAGCAGGCTGGCGGCGAGGAGGGCGAGGCGTCGCATGGGGGCTTCCGATGGCGTGGGTCGTGGTCGCGCGGCACGCGCGGCGCGGGTGCCAGTGTCCGTCATCCGCGAGGCGCCGCCGGTCGCCCGTTCGGGGGATCGATGGCTCGACGGTCGGCCGACGCCTCCAGGAAAACCCGCGTCGAGGCATTCACGATGTGAACCGGTTTCTGCGATGCGGCACTGCGTCATGCGTGCCACGGCGGGGCAAGGCTGCGCAGAATCGCTCCACACACCAGGCCTGCAGCCGGCGATGGGGTTCACATTCCGAACCACCCCCGATCGAGCCGACAGGAGGCGGCAGGCCGCCCACGATTCCAACGGAGACGACATGACCAACGCACACATCATCGGCTGGGGCCACACGCCCTTCGGCAAGCTCGACGCGATCGACATGGAGCAGCTCATCCGCGACGCCGCGCTGCCCGCGGTCGAGAGCGCCGGCCTCGAGCTGAAGGACATCGACGGCATCTTCGTCGGCCACTTCAACGGCGGCTTCGTGCAGCAGGACTTCAGCGGCTCGCTGGTCGCCGTCGCGATCCCCGAGCTGCGCCACGTGCCGGCGGTGCGCGTCGAGAACGCGTGCGCCACCGGCTCGGCCGCGATCTGGGCCGCGCTCGACGCCGTCGGTTCGGGCCGCGTCCAGCACGCGCTGGTCGTCGGCATGGAGAAGATGAACACGTTGCCGGGCGCGCAGATCGGCGAGACGCTGCTGAAGTGCTCGTACGTCAAGGAGGAAGCCGATACCCCCGGGGGGTTCGCCGGCGTATTCGGCGACATCGAGGGCGTCTACTTCGAGCGCTTCGGCGACCAGAGCGACGCGCTCGCGATGATCTCCGCGAAGAACCACGAGAACGGCGTGCGCAACCCGCTCGCGCACATGAAGCGTGACCTCGGCTTCGACTTCTGCCGCACGCCGTCCGACAAGAACCCGTTCGTCGCCGGCCCGCTCAAGCGCTCCGATTGCTCGCTCGTCTCCGACGGTGCCGCCGCGCTCGTGATCTCGCGCGATCCGGTCAAGGGCGCGGTGGTGCGCCCGGTGCGCTGGCGCTCGCGCACGCAGGTCAACGAGTACCTGCCGCTGTCGCGCCGCGACCCGACGAAGTTCGAGGGCGCGGCGCTCGCGTGGCAGCGCGGCCTGGCCGATGCCGGCATGACGCTGTCCGACCTGCACTTCGTCGAGACGCACGACTGCTTCACGATCGCCGAGCTGCTCGAGTACGAGGCGATGGGCCTGCGCGGCCACGGCCAGGGCGCGCACGCGATCCTCGACGGCGACACGCGCCGCGACGGCAAGCTGCCGGTGAATCCGTCCGGCGGCCTGAAGTCGCGCGGGCATCCGATCGGCGCGACGGGCGTGTCGCAGCACGTCATGGCCGCGATGCAGCTCACCGGCACCGCCGGCGACATGCAACTGCCGCGCGCGGGCCTCGGCGCCGTCTTCAACATGGGCGGCGCGGCGGTGGCGAACTACCTCAGCGTGCTCGAGGCCGCCTGATGAACGCGGCCCAGGTCTGCAACCTCTCGCAGCTGCTGCGCCAGACCGCTGCGCTGCACCCCGACCGCGCCGGCCTGATCCAGGGCGAACGACGCTGGACGTGGAGCGAGATCGACGCGCGCGTCGACGCGATGGTCGCCGCGCTGCGCTCGCTCGGCGTCGGCCCGGGCGACCGCCTGCTCGTGCAGTCGCGCAACACGCTCGCGATGTTCGAGAGCTGCTGGGTCGCGTTCCGGCTCGGGGCGGTGTGGGTGCCGGTCAACTTCCGGCTCACGCCGCCCGAGGTCGCCTACCTTGGCGCGTCGAGCGGCGCGACGGTGATGCTCGTCGACGACGGCTTCGACGCGCACGTCGAGGCGGTGCAGGCCGCGTCGCCCGCGCTGAAGACGGTCATCCCGATGGGCGGGCGCGGCGCGTTCAACTGGGAGTCGCTGGTCGAGCGCTACCGCGGCGCCGAGCCGTTCGAGGCCGAAGTGCAGGCGGACGACCCGCTGTGGTTCTTCTACACGTCCGGCACCACCGGCCGCCCGAAGGCCGGCATGCTGACGCACGGTCAGATGGCGTTCATCGTCACCAACCACCTCGCCGACCTCATCCCCGGCACGACGGAGCAGGACGTCTCGATCGCGGTCGCGCCGCTGTCGCACGGCGCCGGCATCCACGCGCTGCTCAACGTCGCGCGCGGCGCGGCCACGGTGCTGTTGCCGAGCGAGAAGCTCGACCCGGCGGTGTTCTGGGAACTCGTCGAGACGCACCGCGTGACGAACCTGTT
This sequence comes from Burkholderiaceae bacterium, assembly GCA_030151165.1. The sequence goes on along the minus strand of JASLEM010000115.1, from coordinate 21,502 downwards.
CACGGTGCCGACGATCGTCAAGATGCTCGTCGAGCATCCGTCGGTGCACGCGCACGACCACTCGTCGCTGCGCTACATGATCTACGCCGGCGCGCCGATGTACCGCGCCGACCAGCAGCGCGCGCTGCGCACGCTCGGGCCGGTGCTGGTGCAGTACTTCGGCCTCGGCGAGGTGACGGGCTGCATCACGGTGCTGACGCCGGCCATGCACGCGGCCGACGACGACGCGCCGAACGCCAACGTCGGATCGTGCGGCCGGCCGCGCACCGGCATGGAGGTGGCGATCCTCGACGAGCAGCTGCAGCGCGTGCCCGTGGGCCAGGTCGGCGAGATCTGCTGCCGCGGGCCGGGCGTGTTCGCCGGCTACCACGACAATCCGGAGGCCACCGCCAAGGCGCTGCGCGGCGGCTGGTTCCACACCGGCGACCTGGGCCGCGTCGATGCCCGCGGCCTGCTGTTCATCACCGGCCGCGAATCCGACATGTACATCTCGGGCGGCTCCAACGTCTACCCGCGCGAGGTCGAGGAGGTGCTGCTGACGCACCCGGCCGTCGCTGAGGTCGCCGTGCTGGGCGTGCCCGACCCGAAGTGGGGCGAGGTCGGCGTGGCGGTGGTCGTGCTGCGCGACGGCGTCGCCTGCGACATGGCCGCGCTGCTGGGCCACCTCGAGGGCCGCTGCGCGCGCTATCGCTGGCCGCGCCAGGTCGTCTTCTGGGACGCGCTGCCCAAGTCGGCGTACGGCAAGATCACCAAGAAGGACGTGCGAGAACAGCTCTTCGCGCGCGGCGAATTGTGGGAAACCACAGAGTCGCGCGCCGCCTGAGCCTCGCACAATCGACGGACGCGAGCGTCGGACAGACGACAGACAACATCAGGGCGCCCCAGGAGGGTGCGACCCGAAGATTCCCGGTTTCATCGACAACAACGGAGACAAGCCCCATGGACATCACCCGCCGCCAGATCCTGGCCGGAGCCGCCGCCGCGACGACCCTCGCGCTGCCCGCGACGCGCGCCTTCGCGCAGAAGGCCGAGTTCACGTACAAGTACGCGAACAACCTGCCGGTCACGCACCCGATGAACCTGCGTGCCAAGGAGATGGCCGACGCGATCAAGGCCGAGACCAAGGGCCGCGTCGACATCCAGATCTACCCGAACAACCAGCTCGGCTCCGACACCGACACGCTCGGCCAGCTGCGCTCCGGCGGCGTCGACTTCTTCACGCTGTCCGGCCTGATCCTCGGCACGCTGGTGCCGGCCGCGCAGATCAGCGGCATCGGCTTCGCATTCCCGAACTACGACACCGTCTGGAAGGCGATGGACGGCGAGCTCGGCGCGTGGATCCGTGCGCAGATCCTGAAGAAGGACATCGTCGCGATGGACAGGATCTGGGACAACGGCTTCCGCCAGACGACGTCCTCGGTCAAGCCGATCACCAGCCCGGACGACCTGAAGGGCTTCAAGATCCGCGTGCCGCCGTCGCCGTTGTGGACGTCGATGTTCAAGGCCTTCGACGCGGCGCCGGCGTCGATCAACTTCGCCGAGGTGTACTCCGCGCTGCAGACCAAGGTGGTCGAAGGCCAGGAGAACCCGCTCGCGATCATCGCCACGGCCAAGCTGTACGAAGTCCAGAAGTACTGCTCGCTGACCAACCACATGTGGGACGGCTTCTGGTTCCTCGCGAACAAGCGTTCGTGGGAGAAGCTGCCGGCCGACCTGCAGGCGATCGTCGCCAAGCACATCAACGCCGCGGGCCTCAAGGAGCGCGCCGACGTCGCCGAGCTGAACGCGAACCTTCAGAAGGATCTCGCGACCAAGGGCATGGCCTTCAACCCGACCAGCGCCGACGCGTTCCGCGCGCAGCTGCGCAAGGCGGGCTTCTACAACGAGTGGAAGGGCAAGTTCGGCGACGAGGGCTGGGCGATCCTGGAACGCAGCGTCGGCAAGCTCGCCTGACGCCCCGAACGAGCCGCGCGCGCCACGTCGTCCGTGCGCGCGCGGCGCACGGCCCCGCGCGAGGGCCGACCGGCGCGCCCGCGCCCAGGAGATCCGCATGAAACCCGTCCGACTCGCCGAACTGCCGGTCGACCCGACCGCCGACCCGTTGCAGCGCGCGCTCCCCGAGGCCGCCAACGGCCCGATCGTCACGCAGAGCACGCCGCGCATGGGCGTGCTCGCCAAGATCGAGACCGCGCTCGGCTGGCTGGTCGAAGTACCTGCTGCCGTATTGGTCGTCGCCGACATCGGCGTGCTGCTCGCGGGCGTCGTCGCGCGCTTCGCGCTGCACAGCCCGCTCGTCTGGTCGGACGAGCTCGCGTCGATGCTGTTCATCTGGCTCGCGATGTTCGGCGCCGTCATCGCGCTGCGGCGCGGCGAGCACATGCGCATGACGGCGGTCGTCGCGCGCCTGAGCCCCGGCAACCGCGCGCTGATGGAAACGGTCGCGACCTGCGCCTGCCTCGCCTTCCTCGCGATGGTCGTGTGGCCCGCGTGGCAGCACGCGGCCGACGAGGGCGACATCACGACCCCCGCGCTCGAGGTCTCGAACCTGTGGCGCGAGGCCGCGATGCCAGCGGGCATCGTGCTGATGGGCATCTTCGCCGTGCTGCGCCTGCTGCGCGACGCGAGCGCGAGGCACATCGTGTCGGGCGTCGTCATCGTCGGCGCGATCTGCGGCGCGTTCTGGCTCGGCCGCCACGCGTTCGAGGATCTCGGCCGGCTGAACCTGCTGATCTTCTTCGTCGGCGTCGCGGCGGGCAGCGTGCTCGCGGGCATCCCGATCGCGTTCGCGTTCGGCCTCGGCACCTTCGGCTACCTCGCGCTCGGCACCGACACGCCGCTGCCGGTGATGGTCGGCCGCATGGACGAGGGCATGTCGCACATCATCCTGCTGGCCGTGCCGCTGTTCGTGTTCCTCGGCCAGTTGCTCGAGGCGACCGGCATGGCGCGCGCGATGGTCGCGTTCCTCGCCGGGCTGCTGGGGCACGTGCGCGGCGGGCTGTCGTACGTGCTGGTCGGCGCGATGTACCTGGTCTCCGGCATCTCGGGCGCGAAGGCCGCGGACATGGCAGCGATCGCGCCCGCGCTGTTCCCCGAGATGAAGAAGCGCGGCGCGGACGAGGGCGAGCTCGTCGCGCTGCTCGCCGCCACCGGCGCGCAGACCGAGACGGTGCCGCCGAGCCTGGTGCTGATCACGATCGGCTCGGTGACGGGCGTGTCGATCGCCGCGCTGTTCACGGGCGGCCTGCTGCCCGCGCTGGTGCTGGGCCTGATCCTGTGCGCGGTGGTCGGCTGGCGCAGCCGCGGCGAGGACCTGGGCAGCGTGCCGAAGACGCCGTGGAGCGTCAACGCGAGGCGCTTCGCGATCGCGTTGCCCGCGCTCGCGCTGCCGTTCCTGATCCGCGCGGCGGTCGTCAAGGGCGTGGCGACGGCGACGGAGGTCTCGACCATCGGCATCGTCTACGCGCTCGTCGTCGGCGCGGTGATCTACCGCGACATGCGCTGGCGCCAGCTCGGCCAGATGCTGGTAGGCACCGCCGCGCTGTCGGGCGCGATCCTGCTGATCATCGGCACGGCGACGGCCATGGCCTGGGGCCTGACGCAATCGGGCTTCTCGGGCTGGCTGGCGGCGGCGATGTCGGCGTTGCCGGGCGGGGCGCCGATGTTCCTGGCGGTGTCGGTGGTCGCGTTCGTGGTGCTGGGCTCGGTGCTCGAGGGCATCCCGGCGATGGTGCTGTTCGGCCCGCTGCTGTTCCCGATCGCGCGCGCCCTCGGCATCAACGAGGTGCACTACGCGATGGTCGCGACGCTGTCGATGGGCCTTGGCCTGTTCGCGCCGCCGCTCGGGGTCGGCTACTACGCGGCCTGCGCGATCGCTCGCGTGAATCCGGACAAGGGCATCCGGCCGATGATGCGCTACATGCTGGCCTTGCTGATCGGCACGATCGTCGTGGCGGCGGTGCCGTGGTTGTCGACCGGCTTCCTGTGAATACGGTGTGACGTATCAACACGGACGGCTGCTTCGGCGGCCGTTCTTCTTTTCGGGGCGCCGGCACCCTGGCCTGTACCATCGAATCCCCCGGCATCCCAGGCGACTTCATGTCCGATCGTGACCCGACCCGTGCAGAACTCGCCCCGCCAACGACCCTGCCGACGCGTCGGCCCAGGGGGCGCCGGCTGATCGGCGCCTTGTCGCTCGCGTTGCTCTGGCCTCTTGCCGCGCCGGGTGCGGAGGTTGCCGACAGCGCCCCGTTGCCCACGGTGCCCTTCGAGGACCAGTTCCACACGGCCTGGACCATCCGCGACGGCCTGCCGTCCCACGTGTGGGATCTCGCGCAGACCCGGGACGGCCTGCTCTGGCTGGCCACCGAGTCCGGCCTGGCGCGCTTCGACGGCGTGGCCTTCACGCCCTATCGGCCGCCGCCGGGGCAGCAACTGCTCGGCGCCTCGGTCGCGGCCGTGTTCGGGACGGCGGATGGCGGGCTGTGGGTGTCCTACTCGTTCGGCGGGGCCAGCTTCATCAAGGACGGCAAGCTCGTGAACTACCCGCTGGGCGGAAAGTTCAAGAGCAGCATCCAGGGCTTCGTCGAGGACAAGGACGGCGCGGTCTGGGGCGCCGGCCACGGCGGCGCCTTCCGGTTCGACGGGCACGCGTGGCAGCCCGTCGGCGCGGACTGGAACCTGCCGCTTGGCGTGATCACCGACGCCCAGTGCGACGCGGACGGCACCCTGTACTTCCGCACCGGCGACACCTTCGAAGTCATGGCGCGCGGCACGCATCGCTTCGAGCCGCTCGGCAGGGACGTGGAGGCGATCTCGTTCCTCGACAAGTCGACCGCGCTCGCCGCCGAGAAGGGCCACCTGTTCCTGCTGCATCGGTCGGCCCCGGGCCACTGGGCGAAGTCGGACGACAGCCCGGACGTGAAGATCGACGCGCAGGTGGACTCGCTCGACCGCTCCCCCGACGGCGCGGTCTGGATCGGCAACACCTCCGGCATCCACCGCATCAAGGACTTCGCCGCGCCGGCGTCGCCCGCGAGCGGGCGGATCGAAGGGATGTCGGCGGCGCAGGGCCTCAGCGGGCATGCCATCGTCAAGCTGCTCTTCGATCGCGAGGGCGACACGTGGACGCTGACGCCGGACGGCATCGACCGCTTCCGCAAGTCCACGCTGTCGACGCTCGCGTTGCCGTCCGACATGCGCGAGCTGATCCTCGCGTCGGACGGCGCGGGCGTCGTCGTCGCCTCGCACGAGCGCGCATCGATGCTGCGCGTCACGACGAGCGGCATCGAGCGCATCGCCAACGGCTTCCACCAGATCCACGCCGTCTTCTCGAGCGACGAAGGCGTCCTGGTCAACGCGGACGACGGGCTGTGGAAACTCGCGGCCGGCCAGCTGACGCGCCTCGACACGCCCCCGACCGTGCGCGCCGATTCGGTCGTCCAGGCGATCACCACCGACGGCGCGCGGCAGCTGTGGATGTCCACGCGAGGGCCGACCTCGTCGCGCATCCAGTACCGGACGGCGGACGGCCATTGGACCGAGTTCCACGATCCGCTGCCCAAGCACAACGTCGCCGTGTCGATGACGACCGATTCACCCGGGCGCGTCTGGCTGGGATTCATCGACGGCTCGATCGCGGTCGTCGACGACGGAAAGCTGACGCGCTACGGCGCCGCGGACGGGCTCGACGCCGGCATCGTCGTGTCGTTGAAGGCGCAGGGCGACCATGTCTGGGTCGGCGGCTCGAACGGCCTCGCCTACTTCGCGGACGGCCGCTTCCACGCCATCCGCTCGCCCTCGGGCGAGGCCCTGCCGGGCGCGAGCAGCGTCATCGAGAACGGCGCCGGCGAAGCCTGGATCCTGCTGCCGAACGCGATCGCGCGCGTCGGCGCGGACGACCTGCGGGCCGGGTTGGCGTCCGCCGACGGGCGCACGCGCATGCGCCGCTTCGACTACCTCGACGGCTACGAAGCGCCGCCCGATTTCGGGCAGTCGCAGGAGACCGCGCGCACGACGGACGGGCGTATCTATTTCGCCTCCGCCGGCAAGGTGATGAGCGAGGGCCGCGATCTCGTCCTCGGGCTGCTCGACGAGCAGGACGACCACGGCACGACCCTGGCGCAGAAGTTCGAGCGCTTCGGCCGCACGCTCGCCAAGGAGGGCGGCCCGGCGTTCTCCGTCGCGGTCGACGGCACGCCGCAGCCGCTGCAGCCGCTGTGCGCGTCCGAATTACTGCGCCTCGGCGGCGAGGCGATCTACAACGCATTCCGCCACGCCGACGCCAAGGCCATCACCGTCCACATCGGCTTCGACCGCCGCGCGCTCACGCTGCGGATCGAGGACGACGGCCACGGCATCGACGCGCAGACGCTGCGCGCCGGCCAGCGCGTGGGGCACCTGGGGCTCTCCGGCATGCGCGAGCGGGCGGAAGGCCTGGGCGGCAGCTTCAGTATCGCCAGCCCGCAGGGTGGCGGAACGGCCATCGATGTGTCGGTTCCGGCTGCGGTGGCGTATGCGGGATCGGCGAAGGGCGCGCGTGGGGGTTGAGCTTGCGGGCGTGTGCAGCGTTGCGAACGAAGGGTTGTGGGGTTCGAGGGTGGGTTTTGATCCGGTGCTTGCGACCCGAAGCTGTCAGCTGCAGCACGGATTGCGAAGCCTCAAAGCTGACCTTCGCCATCGACCGAAGGCGATTAAGCTTAGACCCCGAGCCGAAGATCGAAGGAGGGCGAATTGCTTCCGTCGATGAGAATGCGAGATCTATCGTTTGAGGCGCCTTCGGGAATCCCATGACATGTTTCAAGATCCGCGTCTGCTTCGCTGTCTTGTGGCTTGTTGGCGCGACTGGCTGCGTTCAGCAGGATGCATTGCTGCGCGCAACCACTCCTTCTTGGGCCGAGCCTAATTGGAGCCAAACTGACGACGGTCCCAGCGGGGTTCTATTGCTTGGCTGGGGCGAAGTCGTCCTCTCCAATGGGCTGGTGCTGGGTGTCGGACAGGCCAAGGGCGAGATGTCGTCCATCGGATTTGTCTTCCACCCTGGTTTGAACCGGTGGGAAAGAACGCCCTTGGTGCCTGGAGTCATCGCTCTGGGCAGCCACGTTGTGGCGCAGCCCGACGGCCACGCGCTGGGGTTTGGCTTGACGCGTGCCGAACGCCAAACGGTTGCGGTGAAGTTCGATTCGGCCAAGAACGAATGGCGTAGGGCCGGGATGCTTCACAAGCCAGGCGTCGACACGATCGGTCACGACGTCGTGAGGTTGACCAACAGCCGTTTTCTGCTTCTCGGCAGTGGAGCAGTTCAAAACGGCTGGGTCTACAACGCGGATACCGAGACGTGGGCGCAGACTGCCCCATTGCCGCTCGAAGTATCCGAGGTGTTGTCGGTGATTCCGCTCGGCGACAGTCGTGTCTTCGCGCTCTTTGGGGACAAGACACCGGTGCAGGGCTGGATCGGCATGGTCTACGACGCCGCGCTTGACCGCTGGCTTCCTGGCCATGCCAGCGCGACCACAATGCGCGGCGAACCGGATAGTGTCATCCGGCTGCATGATGGGTCGATCCTTCTGCTTGGATTCCAGCAATATCCGACCATCGCATTTGCTCCGCTCATTTTCCGTCCAGACACTATGGAGTGGGAAAGCGCCGGCCAATTGCCTCACGGTGAGTTTCTGGAAGCGCGATCGCTAACGCTGCTCCCTAACCAGAACGTGCTAGCACTGCAGCGCGGAGTTGCAGCGGGCAAGATGCGCGCGATCCTGTTCGATCCCGTTCGCAGGACGTGGCGTGTCGACAGTGACTTGCCTGACGGTTACAGCGGCGGCGCGATTCTTACCATTCGCCAAGACGGCAGCCTGTGCGCAATCATGTTTCGCAACAACATACTCCGAGACGAGCTCGTCCGGGCTTCATCCGAAGGTGGTGCCTGGGCACTAGCTGGGGCGCTACCTCTCGGCTCCGTGGCGTGGGGCACCGGCGGCACCGCGGGCACCATGCTTCTGTATACGGGGCCGAATGATGGCGGTGACAGCACCATCGACGGTGCGCTTCTGTTTCGGCCCTGAAAGGCGGCCTGCCGCCTACCGATACCGGACTTTTGGGAGGGGCAGGCCCTGGCCGAGGGCCGGACTTTCGGCTTCAACGTGGCAGACGAACAGTGGTACCAGACATCTTGGCCTCAAGTTCAGCGCAAGAGCTGACATCCTGGGTGTCCCAAGGATCGATTCTGCTCTCCCGATGGTATCGATCTTCGCTGTGCACCTCTTGGCCCGGCGCCGTCGACGTCACCGTCCAGGTCAAGCGTGCCTTGCCGATCTTGATCACAGCGGTGCCGAACGTATCGCCGTCGGCCTGAAACGTATCTACGAATCTCACCAACGCAAGATCGCCGTGCCTGCTACCCGAAAACCAGGCGTCGGGAGACCTCCGCTCGGTGGTTTGATTCAGCGTCCCACAAACCTCGCCATCGATCTCCCAAACTTGGACGTCGCTCGAATACTCTTCACAGCGCACGTTGCCGGCCGCACGCGAACACTGCATCTCGACGATCCACTTTGACGCGGTGACAGGCTTTGCACTGCAGGCGCCGGTCACGGCGATTGCAAGTAGTGCAACAAGGACAGTTCCGGACTTTTGAGTCATTTGGGCACGCGTTAGGGCAATCGGCAACTTGTCTGACCTGATGCAGACTAGTTTCATAACGAAGCAAGTTCAAGCGTTCGAGCGGCGATCTCAGCCGGCCAAAGGCTGAGGTGGCCGCACCCGCCAAACTTCGGATCAGGCTTCATAAGCCTACCTTCGACGACCACCACCTTGCCGTGCAACCGATCACAAGCTTTCGCGTCGAAACCAAGACTCCCCTCGCCGGCAGCGAGCCAAATCGATGATCCGTAGCCAGGCGTTTGGTCTCCGGTCGGAACGTGGGACAAAGAGACGTTCTCGAACTTGAACGAAAGAAGCCCACGAACCGCAATGTCCTTGCCGGCTAGTCCGTCCAAGTACTCAATCGCCTCGTTGACCGAGAAGATAATCATCAATCGATCACACCCAAGAGCCGCCGCTTGCTAACGACCGCTTGAATCCGCCACCCTCAGGCGACATCAGAAACGCCGTTTTGGACTCCCGGAAGCTGACATCCGCGCTGTCGAACAGCGGCCCTCTTAATGCCGGGCAAGCCTACGGCGAACTCATCTGAAGCGCGCCCAACACGCGCCCCTGTTTATCGAAATCGATTACGTAGCTTTCAACGCCGAGAGTCAAGGGCCGGGTGTACCACCAGCGTTTGACGCATTCGTCGTGGCAGACGCTTTTGTCGTCGCTACTCATCGGCCGTCCAATGTCTATCTGGCGCTCTTCGGAAGACGGCGTACCCCACCGAGAGAGCACCTCAGTCTGAGACTGGCCGAGGTAAGTGGCCCGAAAAGCTTCGTCTTGGTGCCAACTTTCAAAGTAGTCCCATGCAGCCCATCCAAAGACCAACACCGTGCCCATAGCCACGTACGTTCGAGGCCGCGTTGTATTGATCTTTCGTGTTTCGCTGTTCATGAGATGACACCAGAACATATTCGACGCATGAGTTCGTGAGCACAGTGAGGATTCATGACGGTTTTCGATACGAAATGAAATGACTCGTAAGTGATCAGCCTACCGCAAAGCTGCCGCTTGTCACCGTCAGGAAATGGCCGATTACTGCTTCCAAAGAAGCCTAGCGCCTTGCGAGCTCCGCCCTTAGACCCTGGCAGGCCTTCATGGTCAACGCGTTCGGCCGACGCAGGAAGAATTCCGCACGCTGCGGGTCGCGCGTGACGCCGAGTCCGGTGGAGTACATGATCGCAAGCGCGCACTCGGCGTCGGCGACCATGCCGCCGTAACCGGTGCCTTGATCCGTCGCCACGAGAAACCATTCAGCCGCCTTGGCGTAGTCCTGCGGGACGCCTTTGCCTTGCGCATACATTCGTCCCACGGAGAACTCAGACCATTGCGACCAGCGCGCCGGCGGTGGCGCGGCGGTCGGCGGCGCGATCTCGGATTCATAGAGCGCCATGGCTCGGGCGTAGTTCTGCGGGACGCCCAGGCCGAATTCATTCATCTCGGCCAGCCGTCGCCTGGCAAGCACAGCAAAGGGCGGCTTGGTTGCCGCCATTTCGTAGAAACGGGCGGCCTCGCTTTGATCGACGGAGAAGTTGATGCCCTGGTCGTACATTTGTGCCAGCGCGAACGCGGCTTCGTCATCGCCGTCGCCGGCAGCAGACTTCAGCCACTTCAGGCCTTGGGGGACATCGCGCTCCACCCCTTTGCCCTGCAGGTAGAGGGCGCCGAGTCGAAGTTCGGCGGCCGGCTTGCCCGCTTCGGCGTCGAGCCGGGTTGTCGCCGCATAGGCCGCTTGCTCTTCCGCAGTGAGTGGCTTCCGAATCGGACAATCGGGGCAGGGCACGTTGTCCATCATGTCGAACATCAAGGCCGTGCGTCGCAGTGCGTCTGCCGGTTCGGGATGCGGGCCGCCCTGAGTCCTGATATACGAAACCCTTTCATCCAGCATCGCGCCCAGGCGCGCCGCCCCGTCGTCAGTGACGCTGCCTCGCGAAACCTGCGCGACGCAGGCCGCGGCGGACACGCCGCAGAGAATGCCCAGCGCCAATCGAAGCAACTCGGTCCAGCCAGGGGTCATGTTGTTTCCATCAAGGACGATTCTTCCGCTGGCGCGCTTGTGCGCATCGGGGGCGAGCCGAGCCGACCACGCTGAATCGGACGCGCTCCTCCGGTTGCTGTCGGTGCGTCAGGGCCGCTCGTCGGCGATCCATCGCCCCCGACTGAAGCTCACCCCCCTTCGACGAGCATGGAGGCACAGCAGAGCGCGCCATTCGGCCCGAGTTCCCTGCCGGCGAACCGCAGGCGCCCGCCCTTCAGGAACAGTCTGTCGATCGACGCAGGGAACTGGTCCGACATGCCCTGCGGCGCAGAATACTCCGGTCGAACGTAGAAATCACCAGATGCGTTCTGCTCCAGCGCTGCCAAGGCCGGCCGGCTCATCGCGGACCCGCCCGAGCAACCCAGATGATGCTGTACAGAATCAGGAAGAGGCTTTTGCCTTCGATGCTGTAGGGAACGACGTTGCGCTTGTCCACGCTCACCGCGCAGCCGAGGCTCTTTGCGTAGCCTGCGGCCATGCTCGCAACCTTGTCGACGGTCTTGGCGTCAATGGCGGCGTGAGCATCACCAACTCGTCCAAGAAGAGCGATGGCGAGCATCACCGATTAGTTCGAGATCCGTTGGCAATTTCGGGATGCCGGGCGCCCGTTGCGCTGATTCATTCCGTGTCCCTGCTGGCATTTCCGGCGCCGCAAAGCGGACGTCGGCGGTTCTCCGTCGTCGGCCGACTTCGGTACCTCGGTACGCGATCCTGTGGAGTGACTCAAGGCGCTTGGAAAAGTCGCCTTCGCTCAAGCGTTGGCAGCTCTGCAAAGGGAATCTCTTGTCGACCAGTGCCGACTGACGTCGACAGGTCGAAAGTCGCCACCATGTGCTGCTCGGAAATCGAAATCTTGTCGATGCGATCGTCAGTGTTGCCATCGGCGAAACACTCAGTCGCCAGTACGAGCTTTGCGAGAAGCGGCTTGCGATTCCGCAGCACCGTGACGCGAGCCGCAGGCGCTGCGGCGCCGCACATGCCCTGAACATTCGAGGGGTTGAACAGGTACGGTTCGACCTGGATCGAATACTGACTTCGACCGAGCCGGCATTTCACGACCCAGCGGCTCCTTTCCGATACAAAGCCGCTGTCGCCGACCGGGGTGAATACAAGCATCGCATCCAGACCCCGAACCCCACGTCGCTTGGGAATGGCGTCTTCACTGTCGGCGACTGCCTCCAGCACGACCACGGTGCCGCGCGTCGGTTCACAGGACACCTCGGCATAAGGCCACGTATCACCTGTGTGCGCGCAAGCGCAGAACGAAGTCAGGGTGCCGAGCACCAATGCCAGCAGCGTGGCAAATCTGCATCTGAATTCACGCCGCGGCCATGTGACGAACTTCATATCGGATCCTTCGCTTGTCGAAACCTATCGATCAACGTCGCCGTTGTTGAGCCATGGCCTATCCAAAACCCGACGGTCGCGAACGACGGCAAATGAGCGAGATCCGACAGTCGTGGGGCGGGTTACGCCTGCGGCTAACCTGTCCTACAGGGCTTCAGGGCGCGTCCGGCGTTGCGAAGAAAGGTTTGTGTTTTCGAAGGTGGATTTTGATCGGCGGCTTCCACCCATAGCGGGAAATCGCGGTTGACGAATTGAACACCAAAAAGCGGTCATGGCATCGCAAATTTCCCGGGCCACGATTCAGTCCGGGTGTCGGAGCTAGGTCTTCAGCGGCTTGATAGTGAAGTTGCGCGCGACCACGAGCAGGTTTCCGCCAAACAGCCTGACTTTGAACAGAACGTAGTGCTCGACCTTTGATGTCTTCGTCAGCATTGGGTCGATTGACTTGTCGTACTTCACATTCCAGGCTCGCCGGTGCTTTCGCATTGCAGCCTCGACCTCCCCAGGATCGGCGCTGCACTCAAAGAAATGCGTGTTGTTCGGAGCGTTGTCGCGAAGCACATCGCAGTCGATGATCGCTTCAATGTTTGCGCAGTCGTTGAATGTCAGCACCCGGCGGGTACCTAGCCAGTGGCGAAAAAGAGTCACGACGACCCTAGCTTTGGCGCCACGCTTCTCGGCCGGATGAAACTCAAACCCTTCGACCGTGTCGTCGTGAACATCTAGGCGGGCGAATTTGTCGGCGATTTGCGAGGTGGAGAGCATGAGAATCGATGCTGGTCGGGATTGGGCGGCCTGCCTTGAGCCGACCGAGGAGGATGTCTGCTGGTGGCCGACTACGGCCGCTCGCCTCTACGCCACCCGGCTGCGACTCCGTTGTCGAGGATGGCAACAAATGACTGCATGTCCAGATCGGCGATGTGTATCTCGGCCGTCAACACATGCGGCGCCACGAACGTGCAGACTTCATCAAGCGGGAGCTCGACGCCGATCCCAAGCGGTGAATGCACGACCACGATTGCCCGACTTCCCTTGAGGTGCTCAAACAAGAGCGCAGACAGCACGCCCAGCTTTGTGGCCACGCCGTCATGCACGTTCACCCACAAATGATCATCCAAATAGACCGTTGGAAAGTCAGTTGAGACGTGCTCGAAGAACTCGGTCGAATTCATGTTGTTCACATCGTGAATCGGTAAACGTCCCCGCCTAGCCGACCCGAAATCTGCCACTTGCGAAGGTTCGCTTCTGGCCGCACGCGGACTGCTGATGCTCGTCTTGACCAGTCACCTGCCGAAGTACGAGAAATGTTCTGCCAGCAGTCCCTGATGATAGAAAGCAAGCGCGAAAATTCCCATTCCGAATTGCAGCGCCACGACGAGGCCCACCAAGCTGCTGATCAGGCGATACCTTCCGCGACCGCTCAACCACGAGAGCGCTGCCACGCTGACGACGGCCCATACGGTTGCGACTGCTCCCAAGCCCGCTGCAACCGCCCATCCGGTGCCACCCCTCGGTACGAGCGGGTAGAGCATTGCAAACCACAGGAGTTCGCCCGGGACAAGCGCAACGGCTGCGACGCCCAGCCATTGCCGAGGACTCATATTGCGTCTGATCGCGGACATGGCTTCAGTTTACTGCCGAGGATATTGCTGCACCGTTCCGCGCATCCACCAAGGAGGCATTCACGAACGACTGTACGTATCCGAGATCCGACAGCCGCTTCGCAGGCTCGCTCATGAAAATGGCGGTCGACGGCCGAACGTTGCCGCAGCGATGATCACGAGCGTAGCCAGCGCGCCTGCCATCGCTCGCCACATCGTCCCTGTTGGCCTTGGCACCCAAGCAAGCACGCAGGCGACGAGGAATGTCGGTACGTAGAGGAAAAAGGACATGACCCACATCGCGAGAACCGCCCAGAGGCCATCCCTCGTCTGCGTTGCAAGCCAACTGACGAGTGTTGCCAGGTAGAGGCATATCCAGGGTGCCACCGCGCCGAGCACGACAACGAGTTTGGGTTTCCAGTGGGGATGTCGCACCCAACCCAGAAGGCAGGCGGCTGGAACTCCCAATTCGGCAGCGGCGCCAACGGTCAGCATGACTTCGAGGGTCATTGAAGAAATTTCGTGAAGAGAGGCGCCATCAAGTTGTGCCGAAGCTGACTCTCGTCAAAGACAGCGTCGCAGCCGACTCCAGGTCTCCTTGTTAAAACGAAATCCCCGACCCCAACCCGACAATCGCAGCCGACTGCAGGCCTCAGGCCCGCCAGATCACCCACCATCACCCCGCCGACGCCGCCGTTCCTCTTCGATCCGCTCCGCCTCGCGCGCCATGTCGGCCCGGATCTTCTCGATTCGCGCGGACTCTTCTTCGAGCCGCGCGAGTTCTTTGACCGAGAACATCATGTCGCCCGGCAGCAGCGCCTTGCATGACTCGCAAGAGGCGACGCGGCGGTTGAACACCGTGAAGCCGCAGGCCGGGCATCTGAATCTGGGTGAGTCGATCATCGAGTGGATGCTGCGCGCGGTGGCAGGGCGTCGGCGATTCGGGTGGGATCTCGCATGGCATGTAGCCTAGCCGAAACCGCCGTGCGCCGACGACCGCCAGCGACCTGCCCATGATTTACGGGCTGGGCCACTCCATCCGCTTGCAAATCGCTGCACCGAGTGCGCGCACGGCGCCACGCCTTCACGGCAAATTCGCCACCACCACCTCCTTCGAATACGCCACCACATGCGTCACCGCCACCCGCTGCGTCTGCTGCGCCGGGATCGACAGCAGCCACTCCGCGACGCCGGCGCGCTTGTCCCAGTCCGTCGACGTCGGCTCGGGTGCGTATTCGTGGCGCACCTTGACCTGCTCGCTGCGCGACACGGGCCCCGCGTCCAGCACCTCGACCTTCACCGGGGTCGCGTGCTGGTTCACGATCGCGTAGACGGCCTTCGACGACTTCTCCGTGGTGCCGTTGAACAGGCCCTTGCCGCTCGTGAAGTCGCCGGGCGACTCGACGTCGACGTGCATCTGGTCGTCCTGGCCCAGCGCGATCTCGAAGCGGTCGCCGGAGGCGGGCTGCCAGGCGCTGCGTCCGACCGGCGTGCCGTCGCGGAACGATTGCAGCGGGCCCGCGGGCCAGGCGCCGGCGGGGCGGTCGGCCTGGGCGAGGAGGTAGACGGCGTGGTCGCTGCGCGGGGTCGTGCGGCGCGCGAGCGTCACCGGCAAGGTCTGCGAGGCGATGGGCAGCGTGTGCGTCTCGCCGTCGGAGGCGAGCGTCACCGGTTGCGCGATCGCGAATTCGGTCGCGTCGTCCGACGCCGCGACCTCCACCACCCAGGGCGCCGGCTCGTTGTCGACGCGCTTGATCGACGAGCCCGTGATCTCCACCCGGTTGCGGAAGTCCGCCACCGGCGCCGCCACCATCGGGGACACCGCCGCATATGTCAGCGTGGGCGCGACCGGGGGCACGACGTCCAGCCACCACGAGCCCGGCTTGTCGGCGGCGGCGCGACGGTTCGCGCGGCCGGTGGACAGCTTCACCTTGACCTCGCTCCAGTCCTCGCCGCTGGCCTGCACGATGTCGGCCTGGCGGTCGAGACGCAGGCTCGCATGCACGAGGTCGGGCGACGTGCTGACCGAGGCGCGGTACGTCGGCCGCCAAAAGGTGTTGGCGACCGTGTAGCGCACGCGCAGCTGCGCGGCCGCGGGCGTCCAGACGTCGAAGCGCACCGTGCGCCAGCCGCTCTTGCCGCGCGTGGCGGGCTGCTCGTCGCCCAGCTTCGCCTCGGCGCGGTCGAGCGCCTCGAGTTCGCGCCGCACGCGCGCCTGGTCGGTGAGCAGGTCGAGCGCCGCGTGGCGCAGGTCGCCGGCGATCGCGCCCGGGCGATTCGTGGCGGCCGCCGCGCCGGTGGCCGGTCGTGCCGGCGGCGGCGTGCCAGGGTCGCCCACCGCGTGCGTTCCCCATTGCTTCACATAGGTCAACGCCAGCTCGTTCGACTCGCGCTGCGCCTCGAGCGCCGAGCGCTGGATCGCGAGCTCCCTGCGCCGCGCCTCGATCGGAGACGGTGCGCACTCGTCGAGGCGCGACGCGGGCAGCGGCGTGGCGCGGATGTCGCCGACGTGCAGCTCGGGGTCGCCGTCGACCTGCAGCGTCGCCACGTCGACCGAGGCCGGCACGCACGCGATCGTGACGTGGCGCGTGCCGCCCGGCACGCCCAGCGCGCGCTCGACGGCGGCGCTGTCGGGGAAGACGGTCGCGGCGACGATGCGGGTCGTGTCCTGGGCGCGGGCCGCGGGCCACGTGGCGGCGAGGCCGAGCGTGATGGCGAGCGCGTGCGGGGAGAGTCTCATGCGGGGGCTCCTGGCGATGTGGTCGGACGGCCGCGGCGCGGCGCATGCGGGTTGAACGCGGGCAGGGCGAAAGCGGGGTGAACGGGCGGCGAGGCCGGCCTGCGTCCAGAATCGGCGCATGAACGTCCTCATCGTCTTCGCCCATCCCGAGCCCGCGTCCTTCAGCGCCGCGCTCAAGAACGTCGCCGTCGAGGCGATGGCCCGCGCCGGCCACGACGTCGTCGTCAGCGACCTCTACGCGATGGGCTGGAACCCGGCGCTCGGGCCCGCCGAGTTCGACGAGCGCGCCGACCCCGCTTTCCTCGACCTCTCGCGCGAGCAGGAGCACGCGTTCCGCACCGGCGGCCACGCCGACGACGTGCGCGCCGAGCAGGCCAAGGTCGCCGCTGCCGACCTCGTGCTGTTCCACTTCCCGGTCTGGTGGTTCGCGATGCCCGCGATGCTCAAGGGTTGGGTCGACCGCGTGTTCAGCCGCGGCTTCGCGTACTCGGCGGGCCGCAAGTACGAACGCGGCCACTTCCACGGCAAGCGCGCGATGCTGTGCCTGACGACCGGCACCGCCGCGACGCTCTACGCGCCCGACGGCATCGACGGCGACCTGCTGCACGTGCTCTGGCCGATCCACAACGGCATCCTGGCCTACACCGGCTTCACGGTGCTGCCGCCGTTCGTCGCGTGGATGCCGGGGCGCGTCGACGCGGCCGAGCGCGCCGCCTACCTCACGGGGTATGCGGATCGGCTGGCGACGATGGACACCACCGAGCCGCTGTTCTTCCATCCGTGGGACGACTACGACGAGACGCAACGCCTCAAGCCCGGCGTCGTCGCGCGCTCGGGCGTGCAGTGGAATCCCGGCCGCGACGACGCCTGAGCCAGGTCGCCGGAGCCGCCTGGTCTCGGCGTGGAACCGGTTGGCCTGCGAATGGAGCGAGTTGGTCTTGGAGAGCAACTCGTTCGTGTTCGAGTGGAACGGGTTGGTCTTCGACTCGAACGAGTGGATCTCGGAGCGCCGTCGGTGGGTCGCTGAGTGGAACTGGTTGGTCTCTGACGGAAACGAGTTGGTCTTGAACGGCAACGGGTTCGTGTTCGAGTGGAACGAGTTCGTGTTCGAGTGGAATGAGTTGGTCTCCGGGATCCATCCGTTGGTGTTCGAGGGGAACTGGTTGGTCTCCGACGGGAACGAGTTGGTCTTGAACACCAACCGGTTCGTGTTTGAGTGGAACTGGTTGGTGTTCGAGTGGAACCGGTTGGTCTCGGAGACCAACTCGTTGGACTCCGAATACAACGCCCGGGTGCTGGCATCGAACGGGTTCCTCTCCGGACGAACGCCGAGCGGCTCGGCACCGTGACGTGAGAGCCTGCCCGAATGGCCTCGTGTGCCGACGGCCGGGGCGGACAAACCCGTGCGTGGGCAGGAGGGCGGGGCGACGATACTCGGCGCCATGCCCACCGTCGTCTCCTGCGGCGTGATCCTGCTCGACGCGCAGCGCCGCGTCTTCGCCTGCCACGCCACCGGCACCTCGCGCTGGGACCTGCCCAAGGGCGTGCTGGACGCCGGCGAAGCGCCGCGCGAGGCCGCCGTGCGCGAGGCCTGGGAGGAAGCCGGCCTGCGGCTGGTGCCGGGCACGCTGGCCGACCTCGGCGAGTTCGCCTACCTCTCCGGCAAGCGCCTGCACCTGTTCGCGCTGCACGTGGCCGCCGGGGCGTTCGACATCGCCGGGTGCCGCTGCCGCTCCTTCTTCCCGCACCACCTCACCGGCGCGCCTACGCCGGAGGCCGACGCCTACGCGTGGAAGCCGCTGGCGCAGGTCGAGGCGTGGGCCGGCAAGGGGCTCGTCAAGGTGCTGGGCCGCATCGACTGGGCCGCGCTCGAGGCCTTGCCCGCGCAGGGGCGCGTGGACGTCGACACCACCACGCCCGTCGGGCCGTGATCAGAACGGCGCGTCGCCCTCGATCGTCGTGCGGTTGAGGCGGCGCCGCAGGTGGTCGGGCGTGCCGGCCGCGAGGTGCATCAGCGAGCGGTTGTCCCAGAACACCATGTCGCCCGGCTGCCAGGCGTGCCGATAGACGAGCGCGGGCCGTGTCGAGTGGTCGAACAGCTCGGCCAGCACCGCGCGGCTTTCGTCGTCGGGCAGGCCGAGGATGCGCGTCGTGAAATGCTCGCTGACGAAGAGCCCCTTGCGGCCGGTCTCCGGATGCGTGCGCACGACGGGTTGCGCGACCGGCTTGACCGCGTCGATCTGCGCCTGCGTCAGGTCGGGCCGCCACGGGTTGCGCGCCTGCAGTTCCGCATACTTGGCCAGGTACCAGTGCTCGGCCTGGCGGCCCTCGACGGCGGCCTTGAGCGGCGCCGGCAGCGCGTCCCACGCGCGGTGCTGGTTGGCGAACAGGGTGTCGCCGCCTTCGCTCGGCAGCTCCTGCGCGTGCAGCATCGAGCCGAGGCTGGGCGTGGGCAGGTACGAGAGGTCGGAGTGCCAGTACGCGCCCGCGTCGCCGAGGCCGATCGGCTTGCCGCCTTCCTTGATGTTGGAGATCACGAGGATCTCCGGATGCCCGGCGAGCTGGAACTGGTTGAGCACGTGGATCTGCAGCGGGCCGAAGCGGCGGCTGAACGCGATCTGCTGCTCCGGCGTGATGGCCATGTCGCGGAACACGAGCACGTGGTGGTCGAGGTGCGCGCGGTGGATGCGCGCGAAGTCGGCGTCGGAGAGCGGACGCGACAGGTCGAGCCCGAGGACTTCGGCGCCGCAGGGCGCGTCGAACGGGCGGATGGCGATGTCGGTCGACAGGGCGGAAGCGGTCATCGGGCGAAGATAGCGCAAGGCCGGCGCGGCCGTTGCGCCGTCGGCGCATAAGCAATGGCGGCGACCGGGGATGGCGCCAGGTCACCCGCCGGGCAGGTTGCGGATGCGTGCGTCCTTGGGGAAGGTCACGACCTGCGAGACGCCGATCTTCTGCGACTGGTGCGGCCCGATCGTGAACACCCACGCGTCGACGCCGGGCGTGTCGTCGAGGTTGGTCAGCGTCGGCGCCGGCTCGAAGGTCGAGACGACCTTGACCGACTCGTCCTCCGACACCGGCGACGCGTCGATCAGCTGCACCTTCTGCGGCGTCGCGTGCCGGTTGGTGACGACGAAGACCGTGCCCCACGAACGCTGCGTCCGCCCGCCGAAGAAGCCCGTGGCCACCGTCATCGACGTCGGCCGCTGGATCGTGACGCCGACGAGGTCGTCCCGGCCGAACGTCAGCATCATGCGGTCGTCGTCCCACAGGGGCCAGGTGGCGTCGGTGGAGATCATCGCGCCGTCGCGCCAGACCTGGATGTCGCCGCTCGGCCACGCGCCGGCCTGCCGCGGCACCTCGGCGACCAGGTAGGCGACCGGCTCCTGCGCGGGGATGAGCTGCACGAACACCTGCGCGGGCAGCAGGCGCGTGTCGAGCGGCAGGGTGTGGGACTGCGTGTCCGACGGCATGGTGACCGGCTGCGACGCATGGAACAGCGTCTCCCACGGCCGCTCCTCGACGCCGAGGCTGACGACCGGCGTCCGGTCGATCGCCTCGGTGGCCGGCTCCGCCGGGGCCAAGCGTTCCCGAGGCATCGCCGAGCCCGTGAGCTCGACGCGTTGCACGCCGGCGCTGGTCGGCGGCGCCTTGTACGGCGCGAGGGTCCAGGCGTCCGGCAGGCTCGCCGCGGCGTGCTGGCGAGCGCTGCCGGTCGACAGCGTCAGCGCGACATCCGTCCAGTCCTCGCCCGAGCCTTGCGTGACCTGCGCCTGCCGATCGAGGCGCACGCCCGACGTGGCGCTGTCGAGCGCCGCGCGGTAGCTCATGCGCCAGTGCGCGCCGGGCACCTGGTAGCGCACGTGCAGCGTGCCGGCCGCGGCGGTGGAGACGTCGAAGCGCAGCGTCGTCCAGTTGCCCGCCATCGCGCTGCGATGGGTCGACTTCTGCAGCGCGTCGAGCTGGCGGGCGAGGTCGGCCGCCTGGTGGCGGAGGCGATCCTGGTCGGTCATCAGCTCCAGCGCCGACTTGCGCAGCGTGTCGGCCGCCGGCCCGGCGGCGTGCGCGCCGGCAGGCTCGGGCGCGTTGCCGTTCCAGCGGCGCAGGTAGTCGAGCGCGATGTCGTCGGCATGCGATTGGGCGTCGATCGCGGCCTTCTGGTCCTCGAGCGCGCGGATGCGGGCGTCGGCTGGTCCGCGCTGGCAGGCGGTCGCGGCGTCGCCCGTCACGGGCTCGGCGCGGACGTCGCCCAGGCGCACGCTCGCATCGCCGTCGACCTGCACGGTGCGGGCGTCGAATGCGGGCGGCAGGCAGTCGATCACCACGTGGCGCGTGCCGCCGGGCGTCTTCAGCTGGCGTTCGACGACGGCGCTGTCGGTGTAGACGGTGGCCGCGACGATGCGCGAGACGTCCTGCGCGTGCGCGAGGAAGGGCGCGCAGGCGCCCGCGGCGATGGTGGCGGCGCAGGCGCGCGCCAGGGCGGTTCGATCGGTCACGGGTCTCCCCCTCAGGCCGGCTGTGCCGCCGGATGCGGGAGTATCGGCGGCGCGGCAGGGTGGCCGCATCGGCGGTTTCCTCCATGTGCGCGCCAACGAAAAAGGGCCGGTCGCCCGGCCCCTCTTCGTCCTGCGCGTGAGCGCGAGGCTCAGGCCGTCACGGCCTTCGCCTTCTCCGCGAACTCCTCGATGCGGTCGAAGTTCATGTAGCGGTAGATCTTCGAGCCGTCGGCGTTGATCACGCCCATGTCGGCGTGGTATTCCTCGACGCTCGGGATGCGGCCCAGCTTCGAGGCGATCGCGGCGAGTTCGGCCGAGGCCAGGAACACGTTGGAGTTCTTGCCGAGGCGGTTCGGGAAGTTGCGGGTGGAGGTCGAGACCACCGTCGCGCCTTCGCGCACCTGCGCCTGGTTGCCCATGCACAGCGAGCAGCCCGGCATCTCCATGCGCGCACCGGCCGTGCCGAAGGTGCCGTAGTGGCCTTCCTTGGTCAGCTCGGACGCGTCCATCTTGGTCGGCGGGGCGACCCACAGCTTGACCGGGATGTCGCGCTTGCCTTCGAGCAGCTTGGACGCCGCGCGGAAGTGGCCGATGTTGGTCATGCACGAGCCGATGAACACCTCGTCGATCTTGG
>JASLEM010000509.1 GCA_030151165.1 Burkholderiaceae bacterium | reverse complement strand
ACGGCTCGATCTACGCGCTGTCGGCCGACGGCTTCAGCGACGAGGAGCTGCGCGTGCGCGCCGAGGACATCCGCTCGCAGCTGCTGCGCGTGCACGACGTCGCGAAGGTCGAGCTGTTCGGCGTGCAGTCGCAGAAGGTGTTCGTCGAGCTCTCGCAGAAGCGCGCGGCCGAGATGGGCATCGACGTCAACCAGGTCATCACGCAGCTCAACGCGCAGAACGCCGTGCAGGGCTCGGGCGTGGTCGACGCCGGCACGCAGAACGTGCAGGTGCGCGTCGCGGGCGCGTTCCAGTCGGTCGACGCGATCCGCGCGCTGCCGATCCGCGTGACGAACCCGGCGACGGGGCAGGCCTCCAGCATCCGGCTCGGCGACATCGCCGAGGTCAAGCGCGGCTACTCCGACCCGCCGGACGTCAAGGTGCGCGCCAACGGCAAGCAGGTCGTCGCGCTCGGGATCTCGATGGCCAAGGGCGGCGACATCATCTCGCTTGGCAAGGGCCTGCAGAAGCAGATGGTGGAGATCCGCAAGCAGCTGCCGGTGGGCATGGAGATCACGCAGGTGCAGGACCAGCCGCGCGCGGTGTCGCGCTCGGTCAACGAGTTCATCCGCGTGCTGGTCGAGGCGGTGGTGATCGTGCTGATCGTGAGCTTCGTCTCGCTCGGCCTGCACTTCAACCCGATCCGCATCGACATCTGGCCCGGCCTCGTCGTCGCGATCACGATCCCGCTGGTGCTCGCGATCACGTTCGTCACGATGTTTTACTGGGGCGTCGGGCTGCACAAGATCTCGCTCGGCTCGCTGATCATCGCGCTCGGGCTGCTCGTCGACGACGCGATCATCGCGGTCGAGATGATGGTGCGCAAGCTCGAGGAGGGCTACTCGAAGGAGCGCGCGGCGACGTTCGCGTACGAGGTCACATCGATGCCGATGCTGACCGGCACGCTGATCACGGCGGCGGGTTTCCTGCCGATCGGGCTGGCGAAGTCGATGACCGGCGAATACACGTTCGCGATCTTCGCGGTGACCTCGGCGGCGCTGCTGATCTCGTGGGGCGTGTCGGTCTACTTCGTGCCGTACCTGGGCGCGAAGCTGCTGCACACGCGCGTCAAGCCGCACGCCGGCGCAGCGTCGTCCGTCGTGTCGCACGACCAGCCGCACGAGACCTTCGACTCGCCGTTCTACATGCGCTTCCGCCGGGTCATCGATTGGTGCCTGCGCCACCGCTGGATCACCATCGGCGCGACGATCGGCACCTTCGTGCTGGGGCTCGTCGGCATGGGCCTCGTGCAGCAGCAGTTCTTCCCCGACTCGAGCCGGCCCGAGGTGATGGTCGACCTGTGGCTGCCGGAGGGCGCGACGATCCAGCAGAGCGAGGCCGCGGCGAAGCGCTTCGAGGCGCGCATGATGAAGGAAGAGGGCGTGCTGTCGGTGACGACCTGGGTTGGCAGCGGCGTGCCGCGCTTCTACCTGCCGCTCGACCAGATCTTCCCGCAGAGCAATGTCAGCGAGGTGATCGTCGAGCCGAAGAACCTCGCGACGCGCGAACACCTGCGCACGATGCTGCCGGCGATGCTCGCGCGCGAGTTCCCGGAGCTGCGCACCCGCGTGAAGCTGCTGCCCAACGGCCCGCCGGTGCCGTACCCGGTGCAATTCCGCGTCATGGGCCAGGATCCCGACCAGGTGCGCCAGTGGGGCGACAAGGCCAAGGCCGTGCTGCGCGCGAACGCGCACATGCGCGGCGTCAACGACAACTGGAACGAGAACGTGCTGTCGATGAAGCTCTCGATCGACCAGGACAAGGCGCGCGCGCTCGGCGTGACGACCCAGTCCATCGCGCAGGCGACGCAGACGCAGTTCTCGGGCTCGACGATCGGCCAGTACCGCGAGGGCGACCAGCTGATCGACATCGTGCTGCGGCAGCCGCTCGCCGAACGCAACGCGGTGACCGACCTGTCGAGCGCATATGTCTCGAGCGCGAACGGCGCCGCCGTGCCGCTCGCACAGGTCGCGACGCTGTCGCTCGGCTGGGAGCCGGGCGTGCTGTGGCGCGAGAACCGCGACTACGCGGTGACGGTGCAGGGCGACGTGGTCGACGGCATCCAGGGGCCGACGGTCACCGCGGAGGTCTGGCCCGAGCTGCAGAAGCTGATGGCGACGATGCCGCCGGGCTACCAGATCCAGGTGGCGGGCGCGGTCGAGGAGGCGTCGAAGGGGCAGGGCGCGATCGCGGCCGGCGTGCCGGTGATGTTGTTCATCATCTTCACGCTGCTGATGCTGCAGCTGCACAGCTTCTCGCGCGCGGTGCTGGTGTTCCTCACCGGCCCGATGGGCGTGGCCGGCGCCGCGGGCGCGCTGCTGGTGCTGAACCGCCCGTTCGGGTTCGTCGCGCTGCTGGGCGTGATCGCGCTGATGGGCATGATCATGCGCAACTCCGTCATCCTGATCGACCAGATCGAGCAGGACCGCGCGCACGGCGTGCCGGCGTGGAACGCGATCATCGAGTCGGTGGTGCGCCGCTTCCGCCCGATCGTGCTGACCGCCGCGGCCGCCGTGCTCGCGATGATCCCGCTCTCGGAGAGCGAGTTCTGGGGCCCGATGGCGGTGGCGATCATGGGCGGCCTGATCATCGCGACGGCGCTCACGCTGCTCGCGCTGCCGGCGATGTACGCGGCGTGGTTCCGCGTCCGCAGAGACGAGCCGGCCGTGGCGACCGGGGTGCTCGTCGCGGGCGGCGCCGCGCACGCCGTCGTCTGAGGCCCGGCAAAGGCGTCCGGGGCGGGCTTTCCCGGGCGCCCTCGCAAAAAATCGAACCTGAGGAACACCCGGTTCAGGAAACGCCAAACCGGGCGCTACAATCCCGGGTTCACCGGAAAGCGTGGGGGTGCGTTTCAATCCTGTCCCCAGCCTCTCGGATCACGAAGCGCGGGTGGCGAAATTGGTAGACGCACCAGGTTTAGGTCCTGACGCCTTCACCGGCGTGCGGGTTCGAGTCCCGCCCCGCGCACCAGAATTTGCGAACCAAGAGTCCCATCATGGCAGTTAACGT
>JASLEM010000084.1 GCA_030151165.1 Burkholderiaceae bacterium | reverse complement strand
TCCTCGAGCAGCCACAGGATGCGCTGCGAGCGCGAGTTGTTCAGGTGATGGACGATGATCATGGTGGCCGTCGGGTTGATGCACGGCCGGCGGCCCTGCGATGCCGCGCATTGTCACCGCCCGCGCGCGTGACGCGCGCGCCGCGGGGCAAGCGTCGCCGGCGCGACACCCGCGCCGGCGCACGCTCAGGCGGCGAGCGCGACGCGCAGCGCCTCGGGCAGGCCCGTCACCGCCGGCATCTTCAACGCGCCGAACAGGTTCTTCGGGTCGGCCATCTCGGGCACGAGGTCGACGCTGCGGCCCAGGCCCAGCTCGAGGGCGAAGTCGCGCAGCAGGCGCAGCGCGGAGAAGTCCTCCAGCGCGAAGCCGACGGAGTCGAACACCGTGACCTGCCCGGCCGACGTGCGGCCCGCGGCCTCGCCGGCCAGCACGCGCCAGAACTCGGTGACGGCGAAGTCGGCCGGCATCTGCTGCAGGTCGCCCTCGACGCGGCTCTGCGGCTCGTACTCGACGAACACCGGGCCCGCGCGCAGCACGTCGGCGTGCAGCTCGGTCTTGCCCGGGCAGTCGCCGCCGACGCCGTTGACGTGCATGCCGGCTTCCAGCATGTCGGGCGTGATGATGGTGGCGTTGGTCTTGTCGGCGGTGACGGTGGTGACGATGTCGGCGCCGCGCACCGCCTCGGCGGTGCTCGCGCAGACCGTCGCCTTCAGCTGCGGCGCCGCGGCGCGCAGGTTGGCGACGAGCTTGGCGGTGGCGCGCGGGTCGACGTCGAACAGGCGCACTTCCTCGATGCCCATCAGCAGGTGGAACGCGAGCGACTGGAACTCGCTCTGCGCGCCGTTGCCGATCACGGCCATCACGCGGCTGTCGGCGCGCGCGAGGCGCTTGGCGACCATGACGGACGTCGCGGCGGTGCGCATCGCGGTGGTCAGCGTCAGCTCGCTGAGCAGCTCGGGGCGGCCGGTGGCGACGTCGGCGAGCACGCCGAACGCCATCACGGTCGGCAGGCCGGCGCGCGTGTTCTTCGGGTGGCCGTTGACGTACTTGAAGCTGTAGAGGCTGGCGTCGGAGATCGGCATCAGCTCGATCACGCCCTCCTCGGAATGGTTGGCGACGCGCGCCGACTTGTCGAACTCGGCCCAGCGGGCGAAGTCCTGTTCGAGGTACGAAACCAGCGTGCCGAAGCAGGCGGCCAGGCCCTTCGCGCCGACGATGGCGCCGATGTCGCGGGTGGTGAGCAAGGTCGTCATGGGAATGTCTCCGTTATCGTTATGGGTATTGTTTCCCGTTCCCGTGGCAAGCGAAATGGGCACAAGTGGCTCGAATCGATCAATAATTTGACATTCCGACAGCCTCCGTTGCCATTTCGTCAATTTCCGTTGACGCGATTTTTACGCCATGGACACCCTCGACCAGCAGCTGATCGCCCTCCTGCGCACCGACGCCCGCGCCTCGGTCGCCACGCTCGCGCACCGGCTGGGCGTCTCGCGCGGCACCGTCAACAACCGCATCGCCAAGCTCGAGGACTCGGGCACGATCGTCGGCTACACCGTGCGGCTGCGGCCCGACATCGAGAACAACGACATCACCGCGTGGATGAGCATCGCCGTCGAAGGCAACCAGACGCGCGAGGTGATCAGCATCCTGCTCGGCGAGCCCGGCGTGGGCGAGCTGCACGACACCAACGGCCGCTGGGACCTGCTCGCCGAGATCCGCTCCGCCAACCTCGCCGACCTCGCGGCCGTGCTCGAGCGCGTGCGCCTCATCAAGGGCATCGGCGCGACCGAGACCAGCATCCACCTGCAAAGCTACAAATGACGATGCGCCAACCCGCCCTCATCGACGCCCGCGCCTCGCGCCGCGAGATCCTGCGCCTGGCCGCCGGCCTCGCCGCCGCGCCGCTGCTGGGCGCGGCGCACGCCGCCGACGTCGCCGCGCCGCAGATGCGCTTCCTGGGCGCCGCCGAGGCCGCCGACGCGCTGCGCCACGCGGGCGACACCTACTACGCCGACATGCAGCTGCGCGAGATCCGCATGCGCATGGATTCGCCGATGGCGGGCGTCACGCTGGCCGACGCGCGCATCGCGGTGCGCGATCTCGACACCGGCGCGGCGCTGGACTTCACCGACGAGGAACGCGACGCGATCGAGCACGTGCTCGCGCGCACGCAACCGACGCTCGCCGCCCGCGCGCCGCTGTACGCGCGCACGCCGTGGTCGTTCATCAAGCTGGCCGACCGCGCCGAATTCGGCTTCCCGCACACGCGCGGCCCGCACATCGTGCTGCCGGCCGCGGCCGCGGCCCGCATGACGCAGCGCAGCCGCGCCGCGGCGGCCAGCGGGTCGAAGGCCGGGCTGGCCGCCTCCGCCTCGCTGCTGGTGCACGAGCAGACGCACGTGCTGCAGCGCGCCTCGCCCGCGCGCTTCGAGCCGCTGTTCACCGAGGTGATGGGCTTCGTCCACGCGACGCCCGGCCCGATGACGCCCTGGCTCGACGAGCAGATCGTGCGCAACCCGGATGCGCCCGACCTCGGCTGGATCATGCCGCTCGACAAGCTCGGCGGCGGCACCGGCTTCGTCCTGCCGCTGCTGGCGGTGAAGGACCTGGACGTGCCGCGCGCCGCGGCGAACTTCGGAGCCGACTTCCGCACGATCGGCGTCGAGGTCGCGCGCACGGACGCGGGCTGGACGGTGCTGCAGGACGACGACCGGCCACGCCTGCGCGACCTCGCCCAGGTGCCCGGCTACGCCGCCCGCTTCCCGTTCCCGGACGAGGACTTCCACCCGAACGAGATCGCCGCGGTGATGCTGTCGCACTGGATCCTGCGGGACGTGCCGTACGTCGACCGCCGCCCGCTGATGGCGGCCTGCACCGCGTGGGCGCGCACCGCGCTCGCGTGACACCCGCGCGCGGGGATCACGCCGGCTGCGACGCGATCTGGCGCAAGGCCTGCTCGAACAGCTCCGGCGGCTGGCCGCCCTGTATCAGGTGCTTGCCGTCGATGATGATGGCGGGCACCGAGTGGATGCCGCGATCCTGGTAGAACGCCTCGCGCTCGCGCACGTCCGCGGCGTAGGCGTCACTCTCGAGGATCTCGCGCGCCTTCGCCGCGTCGAGGCCGGCGTCGGCGGCGTAGCGCACCAGCACGTCGTGCGAGCTGGGATCCTGGCCGTCGGTGAAGTAGGCCTTCAGGAAGGCCTTCTTCAGCTCGACCTGCCGGCCTTCGAGCTCGGCCCAGTGCAGCAGGCGATGCGCGTCGAACGTGTTGTAGATGCGGTTGCGCTTGTCCATGTTGAACGTGAACCCGACCGCCGCGCCGCGCTGGCGGATCGCCTCGCGGTTCTGCGCGATCTGCGCCTCGCCCATGCCGTACTTCTTCGCGATGTGCTCGGTGGTGTCCTCGCCCTCGGGCACCATGTTCGGGTTCAGCTCGAACGGCTGGAAGTGCAGCTCGACCGGCAGCCCGGGGCCGATGCGCTCGATCGCGGTCTCGAGGGAGGCGAGGCCGATGGCGCACCAGGGGCAGGAGACGTCGGAGACGAAGTCGATCTTCATTTGGCGGGCTCGATGTGGATGCGGAAAGCGGATCGTCCGAAGTTTAGGGCGGACGCCGCAATCGCAAGGCACGTCGGGGCTTTCGGCGACGCGACGGCACCAACGACAAGGCCCGCCGAAGCGGGCCCTGCGAAGCCGGTCGCGCGACGCGTTCAGACGAAGTCGCGCACCCGGTAGTAGCTCATGCCGACGGCCTGCATCAGCCCGCCAACGGCCTCGCCGCCCGGGAACGGCGGGTTGACGATCGGGGCGAACCAGTCGAGCTCCTCGGTGTTGCCGAGCGCGGCCTGCGAGACGACCTTGGCCGCGACGCGCGTCGGCACCAGGCCGTGGCCGCAGAAGCCCTGCGCCCAGAACACGCGGTCGTCGCGGCGGCCCCAGTCGGGCATGCGGCGCATCGTGATGTCGATGTGGCCGCCCCACGCGTAGTCGATCTTCACGTCGGCGAGCTGCGGGAACACGCGCGAGATGTTGCGCCTCATCGAGTTCGGCAGGTCGACCGGCGTGCCGCCGAGGTAGGTGCACTTGCCGCCGAACAGCAGCCGGTGGTCGGCCGTCATGCGGAAGTACTCGAGGATGAACTGGTTGTCGTAGACCGCGTGGTTGCCCGGGATCAGGCTGCGCGCCATCGCCTCGCCGAGCGGCGCGGTCGTCGCGATGAAGGTGCCGACCGGCAGCGTGCGCGCGGCGAGCTTCGGGTCGAGCTTGTCGACGTAGGCGTTCGTCGCCAGCACGATCTGATGGCAGCGCACGCGGTGCTCGCCCGAGCGCACCTCGATGTGGCCGGGGCGCTCCTCGTAGCCGTCGACCTTGCTCAGCTCGTGGATCTTCACGCCCTGCGCCTCGACCGCGCGCGCCAGGCCCAGCACGTACTTCAGCGGGTGGATGTGGCAGCCTTCCGGATCGATGATGCCGGCCTGGAAGCGCGGCGAGTTCAGGTACTTCGGCAGGTCCTTCTTCTCGACGAGCTGCAGCTTGTCGTAGCCCCACTCGTTGACGCATTCCTCGATCCAGCCGGTGAGGTCGGCGACGCGGCGCTTG
>JASLEM010000463.1 GCA_030151165.1 Burkholderiaceae bacterium | reverse complement strand
GCGCCGGGAAGCGGTCGCCCGACGCCGCGGCACCCGCGTCCCCGGGCAGCGCGGCGCCGGCATGGCCGCGGCGTCCGCGCTGGCGGCCAACCGGGCCGCATCGGCCGCCGCCGCGTCGGCGAAGGCGGGCGTCGAGCCCGTCGACGACCGCGTGCCGAGCCGCTTCGAGTCCGCCACCTGGGTCACGCGCACCGCGCTGTGCATCGAGGTGCGCGACCCGCGGCGCGCCAACGGCCCGAAGGCCGAGCGCGTCGGCTCCGCCAGCGGCGTGCTGTACATCTTCATGCCGCCGCTCGAACGGCTGGAGGACTACCTCGAGCTGCTCGCCGCGATCGAGGCGACGGCCAAGGAGCTGGGCGTCAAGCTGGTGCTGGAAGGCTACCCGCCGCCGCGCGACCCGCGCCTGAAGATGCTGCCGGTCACGCCCGACCCGGGCGTCATCGAGGTCAACATCCATCCGGCGTTCAACTGGCACGAGCTCGTCGAGCACACCGAGTTCCTGTACGAGGCGGCGCGGCTGTCGCGCCTGTCGACCGAGAAGTTCATGATCGACGGCCGCCACACCGGCACCGGCGGCGGCAACCACTTCGTGCTCGGTGGCGCCACGCCGTCCGACTCGCCGTTCCTGCGCCGCCCGGACGTCCTCGGCAGCCTGCTCGCGTACTGGCACAACCATCCGTCGCTGAGCTATCTCTTCTCCGGCCTGTTCATCGGCCCGACCAGCCAGGCGCCGCGCATCGACGAGGCGCGCAACGACCAGCTCTACGAACTCGAGATCGCGCTCGCCGAGATCGCGCGCGCCACGCGCGAGCGAGGCGACACCGTGCCGCCGTGGCTCGTCGACCGATCGCTGCGCAACATCCTCGTCGACGCCACCGGCAACACGCACCGCAGCGAGTTCTGCATCGACAAGCTCTATTCGCCCGACTCTTCCACCGGGCGGCTGGGCCTGCTGGAGCTGCGCGCGTTCGAGATGCCCCCGCACGCGCGCATGAGCGTCGTGCAGCAACTGCTGCTGCGCGCGCTCGTCGCCCGCTTCTGGGCCGAGCCCTACGACGGCGCGCTGGTGCGCTGGGGCACCGAGCTGCACGACCGCTTCCTGCTGCCGCACTTCATCGAGCAGGACTTCGCCGACGTGCTCCTCGAGATGACCGACGCCGGCTTCCCGTTCGACGCCGACTGGTTCGCGCCGCACCTCGAGTTCCGCTTCCCCAAGGTCGGCGAGTTCTCTGCGGCCGGCGTGCACGTCACGCTGCGCAATGCGCTCGAGCCCTGGCACGTGATGGGCGAGGAGGGCAGCGCGGGCGGCACGGTGCGCTACGTCGACGCGTCGCTGGAGCGCATCGAGCTCAAGGTGACCGGCATGATCGAGCCGCGCCACGTGCTGACCGTCAACGGCCAGTCGGTGCCGCTGCAGCCGACGGGCCGCGTCGGCGAGTACGTCGGCGGCGTGCGCTACCGCGCGTGGCTGCCGCCGTCCGGCCTGCACCCGACGATCCCCGTGCAGGCGCCGCTGACGGTCGATCTCGTGGACACCTGGTCGCACCGCTCGCTGGGCGGCTGCCAGTACCACGTCGCGCATCCGGGCGGCCGCAACTACGCCACGCTGCCGGTCAACGCCTACGAGGCCGAGAGCCGCCGCCTCGCGCGCTTCTTCGCGCTGGGGCACACGCCGGGCAGGATGGTGGTGGAGCCGCCGCAGCGCAGCGCCGAGTTCCCGTTCACGCTCGACCTGCGGCGGCGGCGGTGAGCGGCCGCGTCGTCGCCTTCGGGTTCGGGCGACCGCGGGGCCGTCCGGCGGCCGGCCGTTCCATCGCGGGACGAACGAGTTCCACGTCGCGTCGAACCAGTTCGTCCTGGCGTGGAAGGCGTTCCTCTCCAGGTACGAACAGTTCCCCTCGAAGGGCAAGCGGTTCCTCTTCGAGTGAAACGAGTTCCACTCCGGAACCAACCGGCGGGTGTTCGAGTGAAGCCGGTTCCTCTTCGACACCAACCGGTTGTATCCCGAGACCAACCGGTTCCTCTCCGAGTGAAACGAGTTCCACTCGAACACCAACCGGTTCCACTTCGAGTGAAACCAGTTTCTCTCCGACACCAGCGGGTTGTCTCCCGAGACCAACCAGTTCCTCTCCGAGTGAAACGAGTTCCACTCGAACACCAACCGGTTCCGCCCGGAGACCAACGAGTTCCTCTCCGACACGAACCAGTTGCACTGCGGACATCACCGGTTGGTCTCGGAGTCCAACCCGTTCCATGTCGAGTGGAACTGGAGCGGCCGCTGACTTCGCCAGTCTGCCGGCGTTCGTCGACGACGCCTCGCCCCGTGGTTCGCGCCGCGCCCGGCACCGATAATCCGCGCACCCCCGTCCGCCGATGCCCACCGTCCAGACCAGCCTCCTCCCCGAAGACGCGCCCGAAGCCGCCGAGCTCGCGCGCGCCGCGGCGCTGCGCGGCACGCCCGGCAGCTTCGACGAACTGCACGGGCGCGTGGCGGAAGAGGCCGCGGCCGGTGCCGAGCTGAGCCCCGCGTGGCAGGACTTCTTCAATGCCGCGGGCGCCGACGGCTGGGTCGACCTGGCGCAGACCAAGTCGCGCATCGCGCGCCGCGTGCAGGACGACGGCGTCACCTACAACGTCTACGCCGACGGCGTGACCGGCGCCAACGCCTGGCCGCTCGAGCCGCTGCCGTTCCTGGTGGACGCCGAGGCCTGGGCGCAGATCGAGGCCGGCGTGATCCAGCGCGCCCGGCTGCTCGACGCCGTGCTGGCCGATGTCTACGGCAGCCGCAGCCTGCTCGATGACGGGCTGCTGCCGGCGTCGCTGGTGCTGGCGCATCCGCAGTACCTGCGCGCGCTGCACGGCTGCCGGCCGGCCGGCGGCGTGCGGCTGCACGTGGCGGCGTTCGACCTCGCGCGCGGCGCCGACGGCCAGTGGCGCGTCGTCAGCCAGCGCACGCAGGCGCCGTCCGGGCTCGGCTACCTGCTCGAGAACCGGCTCATCATCTCGCAGCAGTTCCCCGCGGCGTTCCGCTACCTCAACGTGCAGCGCGTCGCGGCGGGCTTCCTCGGGTTGCTGCAGGGCCTGCAGCGGCTGAGCCCGGAAGGCGACAACGCGCGCGTGGTCCTGCTGACGCCGGGCCCGCACAACGAGACCTACTTCGAGCACGCCTTCCTCGCGCGCTACCTGGGCATCACGCTCGTCGAAGGCGGCGACCTCACCGTGCGCGGCGAGCGGCTGTACCTGAAGACGCTGCACGGCCTCGAGCCGGTGCACGTGCTGCTGCGCCGCGTCGACGACGAGTACCTCGACCCGCTGGAGCTGCGCGGCGATTCCGCGCTCGGCGTGCCGGGGCTGCTGGGCGTGATCCGCGCGGGGCAGGTCGTCGTGGCGAACGCGCCGGGCGCCGGCTTCCTGGAGAGTCCGGGCCTCGCCGCGTTCTGGCCGGCCGTCTCGCGCCGCCTGCTCGGCGAGGAGCTGCTGCTGCCGTCGACCACCAGCTGGTGGTGCGGCGAGGAGGCCGTCTGGGCGTCGCAGCGCGATCGCCTCGACGAGTTCGTCGTCGCGCCCACGTTCCCGACCAGCGCCACTACCACCGGCTTCGCGCCGCACGGCGTCGCCGAGCTGTCGCCCGAGGCGCGCGCCGCGCTGCGCGCCGCGATCGAGGCGCGCCCCGCCGCCTACACGCTGCAGGCGCGCGTGCGGCCGTCCGAGATCCCGGTATGGAACGACGGCGCGCTGGAGCCGCGCGCGGCGCTGGTGCGCGTCTACGCGATGACCGACGGCCGCGGCGGCTGGCACGTCATGCCCGGCGCGCTGACCCGCGTCGCCACGCGGCGCGACGCCGCGCAGGACGCGTGGCTCTCGATGCAGCACGGCAGCGTCAGCGTCGACACCTGGGTCATGACCGAAGGCCAGATCGATTCGACGACGCTGCTGCCCAAGCCGCTCGCGCCGTCCGACCTGTCGCACGTGCGCCGCCCGGTCACCAGCCGCGCGGCCGAGAACCTCTACTGGCTCGGGCGCTACACCGAGCGCGCCGACAACAGCGTGCGCCTCGCGCGCATCACGCTCGAGGCGCTGAACAACGCGAACCCCGTCGTGCTGGACGCGCTCGGCCGGCTCGCGCTGCGCAATGGCCTCGTCGGCGGCGGCGTGCCGTCGCCCACGCAGTCGGTGCGCGTGTTCGAGCGCTCGCTGGTGCACACGATGGCCGACACCGCCGGCGCGATGAGCGTCGCCTTCAACCTGCGCGCGCTGCGCGGCTGCGCGCAGGCCTTGCGCGAGCGCCTGTCGCAGGAGCACTGGAAGCTGATCGACGCGGTCGGCCGCAACTTCGAGGAGCGTCTCGGCGCAATCCTGCATCCGCGTTCGCTCAGCGCGTCGGGGCAGGCCGTCGAGCCGGTGAGCGACGTGCTGGTCGTGCTCAATCGCGCCGCCACGCACCTCGCCGCGATCACCGGCGCGCAGTCCGACCGCATGACCCGCGACGACGGCTGGCGCCTGCTCAGCGCCGGCCGGCAGACCGAGCGGCTGGACTTCCTCACGCAGTCGCTGATGCTCGGGCTGGAGCTCGACCTGCCGTCGCGCGACGACGGCTTCGCGCTGCTGCTGAACCTCTTCGATTCGACGATCACCTACCGCGCGCAGTTCCAGGCGAGGCGCGAGCTGCCGCCGTTGCTGCACCTGCTGGTGCTCGAGCCCGACAACCCGCGCTCGCTCGCCGGCGTCGCGCGCACGCTGCGCGACCGCGTCACGCGGCTCGCGCGCCACGAGGCGAAGTGGGTGCAGCGCGTGCTCGACGACATGCCCGCGCCCGACCAGTGGTCGCTCGAGACGCTGTGCGAACTCGACGACCTCGGCCAGCGCAGCGGGCTCGTCTCGTCGCTGAAGCACCTCAGCGACCGCACGCAGGCGCTCTCCGCCGAGGTCGGGCGCCGCCTGTTCTCGCACGTCGGCCCCGGCGACCACACGGTCTGGCAGTGACGGCCATGGATCCCGACCAACCGTCCTGGCCGCCCTTCGAGCCGCTGCAGCCCGCGCAGTGGTCACAGGCGGGCGCGCAGCAGTCGCAGGGCGCCTCGCAATCGCAATCGCAGCAAGACGGGCAAGGGCAGGGCGACGCGCCGGGCCAAGGGCCAGGGCCGCGCGATGATTCCGCCGACGGCATCGGCTCGGGCCAGGTGCAGGGCCAGTCGCAGCGCCAGGGTGACGTGCGCGGCTTCGACGACGACGACATCGCACCGGCTGCCGACGACAGCGGCTTCGGGCCGGACGCCGATCGCGACCTGGCCGCCGAAACCATGGCCGCGCCGGCCGTGCGCTGGTTGCGCGTCGAGCACGTGACGAGCTATCGCTACGACGCCGAGGTCGAGGGCGCGCACCACCTCGCGCACCTGCGCCCCCGCGACACCGCGACGCAGCAGGTGCGCGCGTGGTCGCTCGTCGTCTCGCCGCATCCGGACGCCGGCGTCGACCTCGCCAGCGGCATCCGCGAGACGATCGACCCGTGGGGCAACGCGCGCCAGGTCTTCGCGCACTCGCAGGTGCACGACGAGCTGGACGTCGTCTCCCACTTCGAGGCCGGCATCAGCGTGCCGCCCCTGCCCGCGCCCGGCACCAGCCAGCCCTGGCGCGAGATCGCGCAGGAGCTGCGCTACCACGCCGGCGCCAGCGGCCACGCCGCCACCGACGCCGCGCCCGGCGGCCGCGCGGTCGACCGCACGATCTCCGAAGCCGCCGAATTCGCCCTCGACTCCGCCCTCGCCCCCGGCGCCCCCGCGCTCGCCGAGTGGGCGCGCGAGGCCGCGGAGGCCCACGAGGGCATCGTCGAACTGGCCATCGCCCTGATGCACCAGATCCACGAGGAGTTCGAGTACCTGCCCCAGAGCACCTCCGTCACCACCGGCGCGCTCGAGGCGCTCGAGCTGCGCCACGGCGTCTGCCAGGACTTCGCCCACGTCCTGATCGGCGCCTGCCGGTCGCTGGGCCTCGCCGCCCGCTACGTCAGCGGCTACCTGCTCACCCAACCGCCCCCGGGCCGCCCGCGCCTCGTCGGCGCCGACGCCTCCCATGCGTGGGCCGCGGTCTGGTGCCCGCCCCACGGCTGGCTCGCGCTCGATCCGACCAACGACGTGCCGGTGGGACAGGATCACGTGACGTTGGCGTGGGGGCGGGACTATGCGGATGTGGCGCCGTTGCGGGGGGTGATTCGGGGTGGGTCGGGGAATGCGCCGAGGGTGGGGGTGACGGTGGAGCCGATCTGAAGTCGATCACCGGCTCGCCGACCCTGGACGGAAGGAATGGACGATGCGGAGACTGACGACGAGCGTGTGGCTGTGCGCACTGATCGGGTTTGGCTCCGCCGGCCCCGCGTCGGCCCAGCAGGCGGACACCCGGCTGCCGATCGCGTTGAATGCGGCGGAGAAGGCATGGCTCTTCAACGAGATGCGCGAGAACGTCGTCGCGATCCAGGCCATCACCGCGGCGCTGTCGGAGAACGACGCCGCGAAAGTCCAGCAGATCGCTTCCGCGTTGGGAATGGAGCCGTGGTCGAAGGATCCGACTCGCCCGCCGAATTTCCGCTCCAAGTTCCCGCCGCCGTGGTCAGCGCTCGCCGTTCAGGTCCACAAGGATTTCGATGCGATCGCGGTAGGGGCGGCTGCCAATGAGACGACGCGGCAGATGCTCGCGAGGGTCGGCAAGTTGATGCAGAACTGCGTGGGGTGTCATGCGGTGTATCGGGTTGTGGAGGGGCCGTGAAGGGAGTGGGTCGAGTGGCGCTGCGGCCACTACCGGACACTCGCAGGCGATCGCGCTCGGGCAATACGATGCACCCCGCGGGAGTCTCCGTAGTAGGATCATTTGATGCAGAACCACCCAGCATTTGCGGTCTGGCTCGCGGCGGGTAGTGCCTTGCTCGTGCTGGCCGTTCTGCATGGCTGGGCGGTGGTCAAGTTCGCGACTGAGAGACCCGGCGAACACGCTTGGACGATGAAGCCGAGGACGTACTGGCTGCTGATGTTGACGTTTCTGAATCCGTTGATGCCATTCAGCGCGTTGGTCGTTGCAGCATTCGTATTCAAGTCGGTCAGCGATGGTGAAGCGTCAAAGGGTCGAATGGACGCGACAACCTGAAGGCGACTACCTGCGGCGCTGGTCGTCTTTGTTCGGCCAGATGCTGCCGGTCGCCGACGACCGCTTTCGGGCGGGCAGTGCTACGAGTTCCGATGGCGTCGTATCCTCAGGGCATGTCAATACCGCGCGATCAAGATCAGGGCAATCCAGAGCCGGCCGTGCGCTCTCGACGATTGGGCGGTCTTCCCGGCAAGGGGGCTGCACCTAGGCAATTCAGCGCGAGTGGGCAAGGGATGTTTCGAGAGGGATTCGTCGTCGAATTCAACCCCGTGGGGTCGCCAGCTTGGGTGGGCAATTTCCAACCGGGCTCCACATCGCTCTATCAGATCATCCAAGAACCGGAGAGCGAGACAGTGCTCCTCATCGCGGGTGGCCAAGCCTACGCTGTCAACGAGCGATCAGGCGCGCTGCTAGGCGCGTACGCCAGCGACATCGAATTCGTCGAGAGAAGTGCGTCTGCGACTGTGACTGGCGACAATCTTGGCTTCACCTCGTACCTTGACGGTCGTCTTCTGTGGCGAACTCGGCGCATCTCGTGGGATGGATTTCGAAACTTGCGGATCGAGGGCGGTTCGATTTGTGGCGAAGCCTGGTGCTTTGACGACACTTGGCATTCGTTCTCAGTCGACCTGGTGACAGGGCAAGCCAGCGGTGGTTCCTACATTGAACCATCGGCTTGATGCCTGCAAGCGCCACTAGCAGCTTCTCGATAAGGGCCGCTTTGCGGCAACCGCGATTGTTGGCGTCGTCGGCGCGGCCAAACACAGTGTTCATGAACAGGTTTCGGAGGTGAGGATGGGATCAGCTTCATATCGGAAAGGATTTTGGTTTCGCGCCTGCGCCGTCACCGCTATCGCACTCTGCGTCCTGCAATTCGCTTGCGGGTGTTCTCTGTCCGATGCGGTCGATCCCACTTTGGTGGTCAAGCCAGAGGTCGTAGCGTCCTTTTCAATCTGCGCTAAGCCTGGCAAGACGTGGTGGCTCGGTGATCGCGCAGTTCTGGCGCCTGACGGTTCAGCCCTGGTTCTGCAATGTGGAGACGGAAGTGTGCGGAGTTGGAACTCCGCCAATCATGCTGATCGAGGTCGGATTGCGCTGATAAGCGTAGCAAAGGAAGAGGGACTTTTACCTCCGAACGTGCACTGTCCGGAGCAGGGTGACGATTGCGAAATCGTTGACCACACGGCCGACTGGACCTCGTATGTCACATGCAACACAGCGATTTG
>JASLEM010000451.1 GCA_030151165.1 Burkholderiaceae bacterium | reverse complement strand
TGTTCGGGGTCTTCCCCTCGCAGAACTGACTGGAGCACTCGATGGCTGACCAATTCGTCGGGGAGATCCGGATGTTCGCCGGCAACTTCCCCCCGAGCGGCTGGGCGTTCTGCAACGGCCAGATCCTGCCGATCTCGCAGAACACGGCGCTGTTCTCGCTGCTGGGCACCTTCTACGGCGGCGACGGCCGCTCCACCTTCGCGCTGCCCAACCTGCAGGGCGGCTTCGCGCTCCACGCCGGCGGCAGCGCCGGCCCGGGCCTGACGCAGCGCAGCACCGGCGAGACCGGCGGCGCCGCCACGGTCGGCCTCGTGCAGTCGCAGATGCCCGCGCACACGCACGCGCCGATGGCCTCGCCCGGCGCTACCACCGGCACGCCGGGCAGCAGCGTCGCGCTGGCGCCGACGTCCAACGGCACCGCGCTCTATCGCGCGGCCGACGGCACCACGCTGAACCTGAACAGCGCCGACGTCGGGCCCAGCGGGTCGGGCGCCCAGCACAACAACCTGCCGCCCTACCTCGCCTTGACCTACATCATCGCGCTGCAGGGCATCTTCCCGGCCCGCGCATGAACGCCCCGCGCCGCCTCAACGCCGCGTTCGCGCACGCCTCCACGCTGCGCGACGCCCGACCCGAAGACCGCCCGTTCCTGCTGGCGCTCTATGCGAGCACGCGGGCGAACGAACTCGCGCAGACCGGCTGGTCGCCCGAAACCCGGCAGGTCTTCGTGCAGATGCAGTTCGAGGCACAGCACGCCGACTACACGCGCCGCCATCCGGCCTCGCGCTGCCAGGTCATCGACTCCGGCGGCGGCCCCGTCGGCCGCCTGTGGGTCGCGCGCGAGGACGCCTGCCTGCACGTCCTCGACATCTCGCTGATCCCCGCGCTGCGCGGCTGCGGCATCGGCGGTGCCTGCCTGCGCGCGGTGCTCGCCGACGCGCACGCGGCGCAGCTCGAGGTGCGCCTGCACGTGGCCGTCGGCAACCCCGCGCGGCGGCTGTACGAACGGCTCGGCTTCGTCGCCACCGGCCTGCCCGGCCTGCACCAGGCGATGACGTGGACGCCGCCGCCCGGCCCGCGTCGCCTGGCCTGTTCGAACGACGCCTACGAATCCCTGGAGATGCATGATGAACAAGCGTGAATTCGTTGCAGGCAGCGTCGGCGCCGTCATCGGCGGCCAGGCGCTCGCGGCCCCCGCGCCGGCCGCGGACGACGCGCCGTCGCGCCGCACGCTCGGTCGCCTGCTCGACCCGTCGCGACGCCTGCCCGACCTCGTCGAGCAGCCCGGCGCGGCAGCGTTCCAGGCCTACGTGGGCGAACGCTTCACGATCGTCGGCGGCGCCGGCAGCGGCGCCAGCCTGGTGCTGCGCGAGGTGCGCCCGCTGCGGCGCTGCAGCGCGACCGAGCAGTTCGACATCGCCTTCGCCGCGAGCCACGACGCCGGCGCGCCGCCGCGCGACGGCGTGCGCCTGATCGAGCACACGAGCGGCCAGCGGCTCGCGCTGCTGCTCGAGGCGTTGCCGGACGGCTACGCCGCGCGCTTCAACCTGCTCGCCTGAACGCCCGGCCGCCGCACGCGGTTCAGCCGCGGCCCCAGTGATCCCACCACAGGAAGGCGCAGATCGCGCCGCCGACGAGGTACAGCAGCCACGTCGAGCCGACCAGATACGGATAGAACATCAGCACGACGCCCAGCCAGCGCATGCGCGGGTTCTGGATCACCTTCCCGTAGCGCCACGCCGCCAGCCCCACCAGCCCGAACAGGATGGCGCCGAAGATGTAGGCGGGGCTCGGCAGCGTGAGGCCGAGATCCTGTGCGGCCTGGAGGGATTCGCTCGGTGTCATGGTGTCGTGGCAAGGTTGCGCGCAGTATGGCCCGGACGTGCAAAGGCCGTGTGTCGGGGCCGGCCACCAGGGGCAACGGGCGCGCCGGGCCGACGATGACGAAGACGATCCGGTCGCGCGCCGTCCGCGCGGACGACGGATCCCCTGGCCGGAAGGCCGACCCGAAAAGCCATCAGGCCGGGTAGCCTTCCCGCTCGTCGGCTTGCAACCTTTTTCGCATGCGAATATAGTTAGCAAGCTAACTATTATTTCGCCAGCATGTCGAAGACCCCTCCCGCCGACACCCGCACCGCCGCCCGCGTGCAGGCGCGCCAGAATTTCGGCGTGTCGCTGCAGGTGCTGTCGCGCGCGTACAAGGCGGCGGCGGACAAGGCGGTCGGCCACATGGGGCTGTCGCAGGCGATGGCGTGGCCGCTGGTGATGATCGGCCGCCAGGGCAACGGCGTGCGCCCGGGCGTGCTGGCCGACGTGCTGGCCATCGAGGGCGCCTCGCTCGTGCGCCAGCTCGACCAGCTCGTCGAGGCCGGCCTCATCGAGCGCCGCGAGGACACCGTCGATCGCCGCGCGAAGACGCTGCACCTGACGCCCGCAGGCAACCGCGCCCGCGCGCGCATCGAGGCCTCGCTCGATGCGATGCGCAGCGAGCTGTTCGAAGGCGTGGCCGATGCCGACGTCGACGCCTGCCTGCGCGTCTTCGGCGCGCTCGACGCCCGCCTCGGCCGCTCGACGCGCGCGGGCCATCCGACGACCCCGGGCACGCCATGAAGTGGCCCGCACTGCCTCGCTTCTCGCGCGCCGAGGTGCTCTTCTCGCTGAAGAGCTTCTCGGCCGCGATGCTCGCGATGTACATCGCCAACCGCGCCGGCCTGCCGCGGCCGTTCTGGTCGATGCTGACCTGCTACATCGTCTCGGCGCCGCTCGCGGGCAACGTGCGCTCGAAGGCGCTGTTCCGCTTTTTCGGCACGTTGATCGGCTGCACCGCCACGGTGGCGCTGGTGCCGATGCTCTCGAGCGCGCCCGAGCTGCTCACGCTGGCGCTCGCGCTGTGGGTCGGCACCTGCCTCTACATCTCGCTGCTCGATCGCACCGCGCGCTCGTACGTGTTCATGCTCGCCGGCTACACGGCGGCGCTGATCGGCTTCCCGTCCGTCGAGTCGCCGCTCGGGCTGTTCGACAATGCCGTCTCGCGCGTCGAGGAGATCGGGCTGGGCATCCTGTGCGCGACGCTGGTGCACAGCATCGTGCTGCCCGTGGGCCTCGGCCCGACGCTGCTTGGTCTGATGGACCGCAGCCTCGGCGACGCGCGCAAGTGGTTCGCCGACGTGCTGCGCCCCGCCAGCAAGGCCGCGCGCACGCGCGACTCGCTCGTCGCCGACCGCCAGCGCCTCGCCGGCGACATCACGCAGCTGCGCCTGCTGTCGATCCACGTCCCCTTCGACACCGGCAACCTGCGCTGGACCGCCGGCGCGATCGGCACGATGCAGGACAACCTCGCCGGCCTGACGCCCGCGCTGTCGGCCGTCGAGGACCGGCTGCACGCGCTCGTCGAGAGCGAAGGCCGCCTGCCGGACGACGTCGCCGCCGTGCTCGCGCAGGCCACGGCCTGGCTGCATGCCGACGCGGATCGCGCACACGCGGGCACGCCGCCGCCCGACCGAGACGCGGAGCTCGAGGCGCTGCGCGCATCGTTCCGCCAGCTCGGCGAGCCGGCCACGGGCAACGCCGCCGCGAGCGACGCGCCCGCCGAAGCCCCGACCACCACGCCCTGGTGCCGCGCGCTGCGCATCGGCCTGGCGGTGCGGCTGGACGAGCTCGCCACGCGCTGGCGCGCCTGCGAGACGCTGCGCCAGCGCATCGACGAAGGCCTCGCCGGCGGCCCGGCCGGCCCGCGCCACACGGGCGCGTTCGGCACCCGCGTGCTGCACCGGGACACCGGCCTCGCGCTGCTGTCGGCCTTCGCCGCGGTGCTCGCGATCTGCCTGCTGTCGGCGATCTGGATCGTCACGGCCTGGCCGTCCGGCTCGGTGCTGCCGACCTTCGCCGCGGTGTTCTGCAGCTTCTTCGCGACGATGGACGACCCGGTGCCGGCGATCAAGGGCTTCATGAAGTTCACGATCCTGTCGACGCCGATCTCGGCGCTCTACGTGCTCGTGCTGCTGCCCGTGGTGCACGACTTCGGCATGCTGATGCTCGTCTGCCTGCCGGTGTTCTTCGTGCTGGGCGCGCTCGCGGGCCGTGCCACCACGGCGCCCGCGGCGCTGGCGATGATCCTGGGCGTCGCGGGCACGCTGTCGATCCACGACACCTCCAACGTCGACCTGCCGCTCTTCCTCAACTCGACGCTCGGCCAGGTGCTGGCCATCCTCGGCGCGGCGACCGTGACGCACATCGTGCGCAGCGTCGGCGGCGACTGGGTGGCCGCGCGCATCCGCCGCGCGACGTGGAACGAGCTCGGCGACATGGCCGCGGCCGCGCGCAGCGCCGACGTCGACGAGGCCTACGCCGTGCGCATGGTCGACCGCATCGGCCTGCTCGCGCCGCGCGTCGCGCAGGAAGGCCCGGAAGTCCGCAACGACACCGTCGAAGGCGCGCTGCGCGACCTGCGTTCGGGCGTCGACATCGTCGCCTTGCAGCGCGCCCGCGCCCAGCTACCGTCGATGGGCATCGGCACGTTCATGACCGCCCTGTCGCGGCGCTTCCGCGATCTCGCGACCGGCCAGGTCGCGCCGCCGTCGGCCGCGCTCCTGTCGCAGCTCGATGCCGTGCTGGCCGCCGCGCTCGTGCCGCCCGTCGCGGGCGAACCGAGGTCGGCCGACGCGCGCGCCGCGATCACCGCGCTCGTCGGCCTGCGCCGCAGCCTGTTCCCCGACGCGCCCGCGCACATCGCGGCCGCCGCCGCCCACCCCATCCCCACCGGAGCGCCCGCATGATCGGCGAAGCCAGTTTCTACGGCCTCTACATCCCGTGGCTCATGCTGATGTGCGCCCTGGCGTTCATCGCGCAATGGGCCGTGCGGCGCCTGCTCGGGCTGATGGGCGCGTACCGCTGGGTCTGGCACCCGGCGCTGTTCGACACCGCCCTCTACGTGCTGCTGCTCTACGCCATCACCCGAATCGCTTCACTGATCCATCCGCAATGACCAACGACACCGCTTCCATCGCACCCGGCGACCGCTGGTATGCCAAGCTCGCCCGCCTCGTCGTCACGCTCGCGGTCGTCTGCGCGGCGATCTGGGCCGGCCTGCGGCTGTGGGATCACTACGAGCTCGAGCCGTGGACGCGCGACGGCCGCGTGCGCGCGAACGTCGTGCAGATCGCGCCCGACGTCTCCGGCCTCGTGACGGCGCTGCCGATCGAGGACAACCAGTCGGTCGCCGCGGGCGCGCTGCTGTTCGAGGTCGACCGCGCGCGCTACACGCTGGCCGTGCGCCAGGCCGAGTCGGCGCTGACCGCGACGCGCGTCGCGCTCGCGCAGGCGCAGCGCGAGAACGTGCGCAACAACAACCTCGGCGACCTGATCTCGCAGGAGCTGCGCGAGCAGACCTCCACGCGCGTCGAGTCCGCCGAGGCGAGCGTCGCGCAGGCCACGGTGGCGCTCGATTCGGCCAAGCTCAACCTCGAGCGTGCCCAGGTGCGCGCGCCGACCGCGGGGCTCGTCACCAACCTCGACATGCGCGCCGGCAGCTACGCGCAGGCCGGGCGCGCGGCGCTCGCGCTGGTCGACGCGAACTCGTTCTACGTCGAAGGCTATTTCGAGGAGACGAAGCTGCCGCGCATCCACCTCGGCGACCGCGTGCGCGTCACGCCGATGGGCGGCCAGCGCGTCGAAGGCACGGTCGAGAGCATCGCCGCCGGCATCGCCGACCGCGACCGCACCACCAGCACCAACCTGCTGCCCAGCGTCAACCCGACCTTCAACTGGGTGCGGCTCGCGCAGCGCATCCCGGTGCGCGTGAAGCTCGACCCGCTGCCCGCCGGCACGCGCCTCGTCGCCGGCCAGACGGTCACGGTGCAGGTCGTCGAGGAGCACGACCGCGACGGCAAGCCGACGCAGCGCGTCCTGGTGCCGGTCGCGCCGGCGTCGGGCG
Organism: Burkholderiaceae bacterium; assembly: GCA_030151165.1. Next base: position 40,387 of record JASLEM010000451.1, on the reverse strand, counting down.
CGGCGTCGACATCCACGCCGGCCTCCGTTCCTGCACACGCGGCGGCGTCGCCCGCATCGACCGCCTCCGGCGGCGCGTCGCACGCCGCCTCGGCGGGCCGCAAGGGTTGAACGCCATGGCCCGCTCCCCGCTTCGAAGATCGTCGGCCGCCGCCCTGGCCCTCGCGGCCGCCCTCGCCGCGTGCAGCACCACGCACCCCGTGGGCCCGGACTACCGGGTGCCGGCCGACGCGGTCGTCAACAAGCCGGGCGCGTCCGCGCCGTTCGGCGAAGTGCCGGTGAACGCGGCGACCGTCGCGGCCAACGGCGGCACCGTGCCGTTCGCCGATACGCCGCTGCCGCCGCACTGGTGGCGGCTGTACCAGGACGACCGGCTCGACGCGCTGATCCAGCAGGCGCTCGCGCACAACACCGACCTGCGCCAGGCGCTGGCCAACCTCGAGCGCGAACGCGCGATCGAGGCGCAGGCGCTCGGGGCGCGCGAGCCGACGTTCAAGGTCGACGCATCGCCCGAGTTCGGCCACGTCTCGGGCATCTCGCTGCTCGCGAAGGACTACTCGCCGCCCAGCACCTGGGAATACGGCGGTGGGGTATCGCTGTCGTACGAGATCGACCTGTTCGGCCGCATCCGCCGCGGCATCGAGGCCGCGCAGGACAACGGCGAGGCCGCGCAGGCGGCGCTCGACCTGGTGCGCGTCAACGTCGCCGCCGGCACCGCGCGCGCCTACGCCGACGCGTGCTCGACCGGCCTGCGCATCAAGAGCGCGGAACACTCGATGGACCTGCAGCAGCAGGCGCTCGACGTCTCCGTCCGCCTGCAGCAGGCCGGCCGCGTCGGCATCACCGACGCCGAGCGCGCGCGCAGCCAGCTGCAGGTGCTCAAGTCCGCGATCCCGCCGCTGCAGGCGCGCCGCCAGGCCGCGCTGTATCGGCTCGCGACGCTCACCGGTGCGCTGCCGCAGGACTTCCCGCGCGACGTCGCCACCTGCGCCGTCCCGCCGCGCGTCACGGGCACGATCCCCGTCGGCGACGGCGCCGCGCTGCTGCGCCGCCGCCCCGACATCCGCCAGGCCGAGCGCCAGCTCGCGGCGACCAACGCGACGATCGGCATCGCCACGGCCGACCTCTATCCGCGCATCTCGTTCGGCCTGTCGATGGACTCGGTCGGCCTCGGCAACGATTTCCTCGGCAAGGACACCTTCAGCTGGAGCATCGGCCCGCTGATCTCGTGGACGCTGCCCAACACCGGCGTCGTGCGCGGCCGCATCGCCGCGGCGCAGGCGAGCACGCAGGGCGCGTACGCGAAGTTCGACGGCACCGTGCTGACCGCGCTGCGCGAGACCGAGACCGCGCTCGACGCCTACGCGCGCGAGCTCGACCGCCACGCCGCGCTGCAAGCCGCGCGCGACGACAGCTCGACCGTCGCCGACCAGGCGCGCCGGCTCTACCGCAGCGGCCGCACCGGCTACCTCGAGTCGCTCGACGCCGAACGCGCCCTGGCCAGCAGCGAGGCCGCGCTCGCCGCCTCCGATGCCGAGCTCGCCGACGACCAGGTCACGCTGTTCCTCGCGCTCGGCGGCGGCTGGGAAGGCGACGGCAAGACGTCGGCAGACCTCTCCGCCAAGGCGGCCACGAAGGCCCCGAGCCGCTCGCCGCCGCCCTGAACGCGACGTCGGCATCCGACTTGCCGAGAGGCAGGCGGCGCCGCTCCGGCGCCTCACCGGATGCCCGTCATGACCAGCGATCTCGAGAACCCGAGCAACCACGAGCCGGCGCTCAGCCGCGAGCACACGGCTGCGACCGCGCCGTCGCGCCAGAGCCCGGCCGAACGTGCCCTCGCGCCCGAAGGCGACGCGCCGATGCAGAGCGCGAACGCCGAGGCCGACGACGGCACCTACGTCGGCCAGGGCGGTGGCTACATGGGCGGCGACGCGCCTGCGGCCGAGAGCGGCGTCGCGCGCGTCGACCCGGCCGACACCCGCGGCGAAGGCACCTACGGCTACCCGGCCGGGCCCGGCGTCGGCCTGCCCGGCGGCGAGCACCAGCCGCACCCGCCGGGCCGCGCGGAAGCGGAAAACGACGACACGGCGCAGGCGAAGAGCTGAGGCGTCGCGCCGAGGCGCGACTGTCCCGTCCTGACACACCCGCACCCCGCCGGTCGCCGGCGTCGTGCGGGTTTTGTCTCTGACCGCCGCGCCGCCGCGGGCCAATGATCGTCACCACGACGCGAGCCACCCGGCCATCGCGCAGGAGTGGGGACTTTCCGCATGGCTTCCAGTGCGTCGCAACACATCGACAGCGTCCTGGCCGTCGCCAGCCGGCCGGCGGCCACGAACGACGCGGCGGGCATCGTCCACAAGTCGTGGGCGCGCTGCGTGCTCGAGCATGGCCTCGACCCGTCGCGCCCGAGCCCCGCGCGCATCCTGCCCGCCCACGAGGTGCGCGAGCATCGCCAGCAGCTCGACCATTACCTGCGCGTCGCGCGCGCCGGCATGGAAGACCTCTACCGCCGCGTGGCCGACCTCGGCTACATGGTGCTGCTGACGGACGACCAGGGCATCACCGTCGACTACATCGGCAACCCCGCATGGGAAGACCGCCTGCGCGCCGCCGGGCTGTACCTCGGCGCGGACTGGAACGAGGCGCACGCGGGCACCTGCGGCGTCGGCACCTGCCTCGTCGAGCGCCAGCCGATGACCTGCCACCTCACCGAGCACTTCGACGCGACGCACATCGCGCTCACCTGCACCACCGCGCCGCTGTTCGACCACGCCGGCAAGCTGGTGGGCGTGCTCGATGTCTCGGCGCTGCAGTCGCCGCAGGGCCGCGAGAGCCAGCACCTCGCGCGCGAGCTCGTGTCGATGTACGCCCGCATGATCGCGGACGCCGATTTCCTGCGCCACTACCGGGACCGCTGGATCCTCCGGTTAGGCCACGTGTTCGGACTCGTCGACGTGACCTGCGACGCGATGCTCGCGTTCGACGACGGCGGCCGCATCGTCGGCGCGAACAGCGGCGCGCGCCTCGCGTTCGCGAGCGCGAGCCGCTGGATCGGCGGCCTCGACGGGCGCGCGGTCACCGAGATCCTCGACATGCCGATGGACGCCGTCTGGCGCATCGCCCGCGGCTCGGTGACGATCCCCGTGCGCGGGCGGCTGCACCACGCGACGCTGGTGGCGCCGCGCGCGAAGGCGACGGCCGTGCGCACGCCCGTCGACGCGACCCCGCTGCGCGCGGCGACGACACCCTCGGCCGATGCCGCGCCGCTGCGCCGCCTCGCCGGCGACGACGCCGCGATGCAGGCGCTGCTCGCGAAGGCGGCGCGCCTCGTCGACCGCGGCATCCACGTGCTGATCGACGGCGAGACCGGCAGCGGCAAGGAGGTGCTCGCGCGCGCGCTGCACGCGAGCGGGCGGCGCGCCGCGATGCCGTTCGTCGCGGTGAACTGCGCGGCGATCCCGGAGTCGCTGATCGAGAGCGAGCTCTTCGGCTACCTGCCCGGCAGCTTCACCGGCGGCCGCAGCAAGGGCATGAAGGGCCTGATCGCGCAGGCCGACGGCGGCACGCTGTTCCTCGACGAGATCGGCGACATGCCGCTCGCGCTGCAGACGCGGCTGCTGCGCGTGCTGGCCGAGGGCGAGGTGCTGCCGCTCGGCGCGGAGCGGGCGGAGCGCGTCGACCTCTCGGTGATCGCGGCGACCCACCGCCGGCTCGGCGGCCTGGTGGCCGGCGGCGCGTTCCGCGAAGACCTCTACTACCGCCTGTGCGGCGCCGCGCTGCACCTGCCGCCGCTGCGCGAGCGCACCGACCTCGCGCACCTGGTCGACGTCGTGCTGGCCGAGGAATCGGCCGCCCTCGGCGTGAGCGCGGCGCTGGCGCCGGCGGCCCGCGCGCGGCTCCTGGCGCACGCCTGGCCGGGCAACCTGCGCGAGCTGCGCAACGCGATCCGGCTCGGGCTGGCGATGTGCGTCGACGGCCTCGTGCAGGCCGACGACCTCGCGCTGCAACCCGCGCCCGGCGCCGACGTCCGTCCTGCCGCGACGCCGCGCGAGCCGGACGACACCCTGCCGGCCGCGCAACTCGTCGACGCGCTGCAGCGCCACCGCTGGCGCGTCGCGGCGGCTGCCGGCGAGCTGGGCGTCTGCCGCGCGACGGTCTATCGCGGCATGAGGCGGCACGGCATCGTGGCGCCGCGGCGTCACGGCTGATGTCGCACGGGCCGTCGCACTGGTCGCAGGCCGCTGCGACACCTGCGACAGATCGCGCCGCAACTGCTTGATCGACCGGCCGAGGCCGCCCGGCACGGAAGCTGCGCAGGACAGCGCGGGCGCCGGCCTTCGCGGCCAGCGCCCGCGATCCCCAGGCACAAGACCTCATCACGGAGACAAGACATGACCACGACCACGACCCCCGTCCAACCCGCGCAGGCCGCCGCCGACTGGCTGGCCGGCTTCGCCTCGGCGCTCGCCGCGCGCGACATCGACGCCGCCGTCGCCCTGTTCGAGCCCGAGGGCTTCTGGCGCGACCTCGTCGCCTTCACCTGGAACATCCGCACGCAGGAAGGCCCCGAGGCGATCCGCCGGATGCTCGCGGCGCGGCTGGCGGACACCGCGCCGAGCCACTTCGCGATCGAGGGCGAGCCGAGCGCGGCCGACGGCGTCGTCGACGCCTGGTTCACCTTCGAGACCGCCGTCGCGCGCGGCCGCGGCCACCTGCGGCTGCGCGACGGCAAGGCCTGGACGCTGCTGACGACGATGACCGAGCTCAAGGGCTTCGAGGAGCGCACCGGCGAGCACCGCATCGCCGGCGCGGAGCACGGCGTGCACCGCGGCCGCAAGAACTGGCTCGAGCGCCGCGAGGAGGAGCAGGCCGCGTTCGGCAAGACGGAGCAGCCGTACGTGCTGATCGTCGGCGGCGGCCAGGGCGGCATCGCGCTCGGCGCGCGCCTGCGCCGGCTCGGCGTGCCGACGCTGATCGTCGAGAAGAACGCGAAGCCGGGCGACTCCTGGCGCAAGCGCTACAAGTCGCTGTGCCTGCACGATCCGGTCTGGTACGACCACCTGCCCTACCTGCCGTTCCCGAACGACTGGCCCGTCTTCGCGCCGAAGGACAAGATCGGCGACTGGCTCGAGATGTACGCCAAGGTGATGGAGCTGAACTACTGGGGCTCGACCACCGCGACGAACGCGCGCTTCGACGATGCGACCCAGACCTGGGAGGTGACCGTGCAGCGCGACGGCCGGGACATCGTGCTGCGCCCCAAGCAGCTCGTGTTCGCGCTCGGCGTGTCGGGCTATCCGAACGTGCCGAAGATCGCCGGCGCCGAGGACTTCCAGGGCGAGCAGCACCACTCCAGCCAGCACCCCGGCCCCGAGGCGTACGCCGGCAAGCGCTGCGTCGTGCTCGGCTCGAACAACTCGGCGCACGACATCTGCGCCGCGTTGTGGGAGCACGGCGCGGACGTCACGATGATCCAGCGCTCGTCGACGCACATCGCGCCGTCGAAGTCGCTGATGGAGCTCGCGCTCGGCGGGCTGTACTCGGAGCAGGCGCTGAAGAACGGCATCGACCACCACAAGGCCGACCTGATCTTCGCGTCCGTGCCCTACAAGATCATGCACACCTTCCACATCCCGGTGTACGACGAGATGAAGAAGCGCGACGCCGACCTCTACGCGCGCCTCGAGAAGGCCGGCTTCCTGCTGGACTTCGGCGTCGACGGCTCGGGCCTGTTCATGAAGTACCTGCGGCGCGGCTCGGGCTACTACATCGACGTGGGCGCGTCCGAGCTCGTGGCCGACGGCCGCATCAAGCTGCGCAGCGGCGTGAACATCGAGCGCGTCAACGCGCACTCGGTGATGCTGAGCGACGGCTCGGAGCTGCCCGCCGACCTGCTCGTCTACGCCACCGGCTACGGCTCGATGAACGGCTGGCTCGCCGACCTCATCTCGCCGGAGGTCGCCGACAAGGTCGGCAAGTGCTGGGGCCTGGGCTCCGACACGCCCAAGGATCCGGGCCCGTGGGAAGGCGAGCTGCGCAACATGTGGAAGCCGACGCAGGTCGAGCAGCTCTGGTTCCACGGCGGCAACCTGCACCAGTCGCGCCACTACTCGCAGTTCCTCGCGCTGCAGCTGAAGGCGCGGATGGAGGGGCTGGACACGCCGGTCTACGAGCGCGCGCCGTCACACCACAGGCGCTGAACCGCCGCGCTCCAAAAAAATTGCCCGGCACGAGGCCGGGCAGAGTCCGGCAGCCAGGGAGGGAGAAGGGGTAGCGCCGCCGGTACGCCGATTGTACGTTCAGCTTGGCGCAAGGTTCAAGGCAACCGCGGTGCGCTCGCTGGCCGCCCTCGTCCGGCGAGGCCGGGTCGACCTCGGTCGAAAGGGAGAGGCGTCGCGCGGCCCGCCGCGGGGGGCGGCGGCGGGCGTTTCGGCGCAGACTGTGGCCCGACCGGCGCGGGGATGGCGCGCTGCCCGCGGCGCCGCGCGCCGCCCAACCTGCGAGCCCGCATGTCCCTTCTCGTCGTCCTCCTGGCCCTCGGGCTGCTGATCTTCGCGGCCTATCGCGGCCAGAGCGTCATCCTGTTCGCGCCGATCGCCGCGCTGCTGGCCGTGCTGCTCACCGACGCCGCCGACGTCGCGCCCGTCTACGCGGGCCTGTTCATGGACAAGATGGTGCAGTTCGTGAAGCTGTACTTCCCCGTCTTCATGCTCGGCGCGCTGTTCGGCAAGGTGATCGAGCTCTCCGGCTTCGCGCGCGCCATCGTCGTCTCGACGATCGACCTCGTCGGCCGCAAGCGCGCGATGCTGTCGATCGTGCTGGTGTGCGCGGCGCTGACGTACGGCGGCGTGTCGCTGTTCGTCGCCGTGTTCGCGGTCTACCCGTTCGCGGCCGAGCTGTTCCGCCAGCTGGACATCCCCAAGCGCCTGATCCCCGGCACGATCGCGCTCGGCGCGTTCAGCTTCACGATGGACTCGGTGCCCGGCACGCCGCAGATCCAGAACATCATCCCGACGACGTTCTTCCAGACGACCACCTGGGCCGCGCCCTGGCTCGGCACGATCGGCGCGGTGTTCATCCTCGTCTGCGGCCTGGCCTACCTGGAGTGGCGACGCGCCGCGGCCGCCGCCGCGGGCGAGGGCTACGGCCAGCACACGCTCAACGAGCCGGCGACGGCCGCCACCACGCGGCTCGCGAACCCGGCCGTCGCGGTGCTGCCGCTGGTCGTCGTCGCGGTCTGCAACAAGCTCTTCACCGCGTGGATTCCGTCCCTGGCCGGCCCCACGGTGCACATCGGCCTCGCCGGCCTCGCGCATCCGATCGACGTCGCGGTCGGGCCGCTGGTCGCGATCTGGGCGGTCGAGGCGGCGCTGGTCGTGGGCATCCTCGTCGTCATCGCCGCGGAGTGGCGCCTGGTGCTCGGGGGCTTCGCGGAGGGCAGCAAGTCGGCCATCAGCGGCGCCTTGCTGGCGTCGATGAACACGGCGTCCGAGTACGGCTTCGGCGCGACGATCGCCGCCCTGCCCGGCTTCGTGCTCGTCGCGCAGGCGCTGCACGCGATCCCGAACCCGCTGGTCAACGAGGCGATCAGCGTCACCACGCTCGCCGGCATCACGGGCTCGGCCTCGGGCGGGCTGAGCATCGCGCTCGGCGCGATGGCGTCCACGTTCATCGCCAACGCGCAGGCGGCCCACATCCCGCTGGAGGTGCTGCACCGCGTCGCCTCGATGGCCAGCGGCGGCATGGACACGCTGCCGCACAACGGCGCCGTCATCACGCTGCTCGCGGTCTCGGGGCTGACGCACCGCGACTCGTACCGCGACATCTTCGTCGTCACCTGCCTGAAGACGCTGGCGGTGTTCGTCGTGATCGCGTTCTACCTGCTGACCGGGATCTACTGAGGCCGGGCGCGGACGCGAACGCCGCGCCGCGTGCCGAGCGGCGTGCTCAATTGCGCCGGTCGAGCAGGTGCCGGATCTGCTGCACCAGGTTGAGCGGGCGCAGCGGCTTCGAACAATGCGCGTCGAAGCCCGCCGCCATCGACTGCTCGCGATCCTGGTCGCGCGTGAAGGACGTCAGCGCGATGGCCGGCAGGTGCGCCGTGGCGCCGACGCGCTCCTGCGTGCGGATCGCGCGGATCAGGTCGTAGCCGTCCTTGCCCGGCATGCCGATGTCGCTGATCAGCAGGTCGGCCCGGACGGTGTCCAGCAGGCGCAGCGCGCCGTCGACGTCGCTGGCCACATGCACGCTCGCGCCGCGATCGCCGAGGATGATGTGCAGCATCGAGCGCGCCTCGGGATCGTCCTCGACCACGATCAGCCGCACGCCCTCGAGCGAGGCGTCGGCGAGCTCGGCGACATCCAGCGCGCCATGCTCCGACTCGGGGCCCGCCACGTGCTCGGGCAGCGCCGGGTCGCGCGGCAGCCAGACCTCGAAGGTCGCGCCCTGCCCGAGGCCGGCGCTGGCCGCGGAGATCGTGCCGCCGTGCGCCTCGACGAGCTGCTTGACGATCGACAGCCCCAGCCCGAGGCCGCCGCGGTGGCGGTTGCTCGCGGCGTCGCTCTGCGCGAAGCGGTCGAACACGAACGGCAGGAAGTCGGGCGCGATGCCCTGGCCCTGGTCGGCCACGCGCACGCGCAAGCCGGCATCGTCCTCCTCGAGCGCCACGGTGATGCGGCCCGTCGGCGGCGAGAACTTGATCGCGTTGCTCAGCAGGTTCCAAACGATCTGCTGCAGGCGCGCCGAGTCCGCGCGGATCGCGCGGTACGGCGGCGCGAGGCGCAGCTCGATCTCGACGCCGTCCGCCGACGGCCGCATCGCGTTGACGGACGCGGTGATCTCCTCGGCGGGATCGAGCGTGTCGAACGAGAGCGGCAGCTTGCCGAGGTTCAGGCGCGACATGTCCAGCAGGTCGGAGATCATGCGCGCCTGCGTCGTGCCGTTGCGCGAGATCGCGGCGAGGCCGCGCATCGTCTCCTCGTTGCCGCCGCGCTGGCGCAGCACGTGCGCCCAGCCCATGATGGCGTTCAGCGGCGTGCGCAGCTCGTGCGACAGCACGGCGATGAAGTCGTCCTTCATGCGGCTCACCTGCTCGGCCTCGCCGCGCGCGACGCGCTCGCGATCGAGCAGTTGCTGGCGCTGCTGCTCGAGCTGCGTGCGCGCCGAGACGTCTGTCGCGACCGCCATCGTCACGCCCGGCTCGATGTGCGGCGACAGGCTCCATTCGAGATGGGCGCGCGACCCGTCGGGCCGCAACACGGGCAATGCCACGCCGGCGCTGTGCGACACGAACGCCACCGTGAGCGCCGCGTCCTCCGGCGGGAGGAAATCGCGCAACGACCGACCGACGACCTCCTCGCGCGGGCGCGCCAGCATCTGCAGCATCACCGGGTTGGCGTCGATCAGCACGCCCTCGTCGTCCAGCAGCGCGATGCCGCACGGCGCCTGCGCGTAGATCGCGCGGAACTTGGCCTCGCTGCGCCGCATCGCCTCCTCGGCCTCGCGCGTGCGCACCAGCGCCTGCACGGTCGCGACCAGCACGGCGGCGTCGACTGGCCGCGTCAGGTAGGCGTCGGCGCCGGAGTCGAGGCCGCGCACCTTGTCGTCGTCGGTCACGAAGGCGGCGGTCAGGTGCAGCACCGGCAGGCGCGCGGTCTCGGGACGCCGGCGCAGGCGCGCGCAGAGCTCGAAGCCGTCGATGTCGGGCAGGTGGACGTCGAGCACGATCGCCGAGATGCTGTCGTCCGCCAGCGCGAGCGCTTCGGCGCCGGTGGCGGCCTCGCGCGTGCGGAAACCCGCGCTCGCGAGCTGGCGCACGGTCGCATAGCGGCTCGCGGGGTTGTCGTCGACCACCAGCAGCTCGTGCAGGGACCGGTCGACGGGCCGGAATTCGCGAAGGTCGCGGGATTCGAAGACGGGCTCGGGCTCGCTCATGGTGCAGGCGGTTGGGAAGGCTGCGCCGCGAGATGCGCAGGCAGACTGAGGGGGATGGTCACGGAGAAGGTGGAACCGACCCCCAACTCGCTGTGCAATGCTACCCCGCCGCCCAGCAACTCGGCGAGCCGCTTGCTCAGCGACAACCCGAGGCCGGTGCCGCGCAGGCGCTTCTGGATCGGCGAGTCGATCTGCGAGAAGTCCTGGAAGATCGCGCCGTGGAAACGCGGTTCGATGCCGATGCCGGTGTCGCTCACCGCGAAGGTGATGGTGGCGTCGTCGTTCTCGACCGCCGACACCCGCACCTCGCCCCGCGTCGTGAACTTGAGCGCGTTGGAGATGAAGTTGCGCAGGATCTGCGACAGCTTCTTGTCGTCGGTGTAGAGCCGCGAGGCCTGCTGCGGCTCGTCGAACACCAGCGTCACGTCGGGGTTGGTCAGCACCGGGCGGAACATGCCGCGCAGCGCCGAGAACAGATCGACCATCTCGAACCACTCGGGCGAGATGTCGACGCGGCCGGCCTCCACCTTCGCGAGGTCGAGCAGGTCGTCCACCATCTCCGCGAACTCGGCGCCGGTCGACTCGATGAACGCGACCTGCTTCTCCTGCTCCGGCGTCAGCGGCCCGTCGATGCGGTCGAGCAGCAGGCGCGAGAGCGTGCGGATCGACGAGATCGGCGTGCGGAACTCGTGGCTCATGTAGGCCAGGAAGCGGCTCTTCAGGTCGGTGGCGCGCTGGAGCTGCTCGGCCTGGGTGTCGAGTTCCGCGTAGAGCGCGACGACGCCGCGGTTGGTCTCGTCGAGCTCCATCTGCATCGCGTCGATCTGCTGCGCCTGCTCCGCGAGCAGTGCGGTCAGGCGCGCGATCTCGGGCGCGATCCCGGATCCGGCCGCGGCGGCGGTGGGCTCGTCGTGGGGCATGTCAACCTCGTTTCAGAACGACGACGGTGACGTCGTCATGGCCGCGCGCGTGTTCGCGCAGGAGCCACGCCGCCACGACCGCGGGGTCGCACTGCAGCAGGCCGCCGGCGTCCTTCAGGTTCCAGCGCGTGGTGAGCCCGTCGGAGTGCAGCACGACGATCGAGTGGTCGGGCCACGCGTACGACAGGTCCTGCAACTTGCGCACCTGGACCCCCACGGTGCCGTGCTGCGACATCAGCGTGCGATCCTCGACGCCCGAGATCAGGCGCCCGACAACGTTGCCGGCGCCGGCGAACAGCACGGTGCCGGCGCCGGCGTCGACCTCGGCGATCGACACCGCCGCCCCGCGCGTCACGCGCAGCGCGGCGTGCGCGCGCTCGAGCACGACGCTCGGCGCGGCGCGCACGTTGGCGAACACCTTCAGCGCCTCGGCGGCGGCCTCGGCCGCGATCGGCCCGTGGCCCAGGCCGTCGGCGACGATGACCGTGGCCTTGCCGTCGTCGAAGCGGATGTCCCACGCGTCGCCGCTCACCGTCTCGCCCGGCGCGGGCAGGCAGATGCCGGCATGCGCGAAGCGGGCACGCGGCGACAGCGCCTGCGGCGCCGCCGGCGAAGGCACCCACGTGCGCGACAGGAGGATCGTGCCCTTGCCGGGTTCCGAGAACACCGAGAAGTCCGACGACAGCCGCTGCACGGCGCCGAGCCCGTTGCCGGGCGTGCCGCCGCTCGAATAGCCGTCGCGCAGGCAGCGCGCGACGTCCGCCATGCCGGGGCCGCTGTCGACCGAGATCACCTCGACCTGGCAGCCCTCGTCCGACGAGCGGCAGCCGATCAGCAGCCGGCCCTTCGTCGCGTGGCGCGCGAGGTTGGTGCCGAGCTCGGTGACCACGATCGCGATGCGGCCGCGCGCGATCTCGTCGACCTCGTGCTCGCTGGCGAGCCGCAGCGCCGCGCGCCGCGCCTCGCCGACCTGGGTCGCCTCCGTCACGGCGATGTCGAGATAGGGAACCACGCGCTACTTCCAGCGCGTGACGGTGACGCAGGTGCCTTCGCCCACGACGGTGCGGACCTCGAAGTCGTTGACGAGCCGCTTGCTGCCCGACAGCCCGACGCCCATGCCCGAGCCGGAGGTCCAGCCGTCGGTCAGCGCGAGGTCGATGTCGGGGATGCCGGGGCCGTGGTCCTCGAACGCGAGGCGCAGGCCCGTCTTGATGCCCTGCGTCACGATCTCCCAGCGCATCTCGCCGCCGCCGCCGTAGACGACCGTGTTGCGCGAGAGCTCGCTGGCCGCGGTGATCATCTTGGTCTGGTCGACCAGCGAGAACTTGATCTGCTGCGTGAGCTTGCGCACCTGCTGGCGGCTCATGACGATGTCGCGCTCGTTCTGCAGCGCCATCGAGCCGACGAGCGGTTCAGTCGTCAATTTGATTCCGATCGTCGTCGCGCAGCAATTGCATGCCGCGCTCGACATTCAGCGCGGTGCGCACGCCGTCGAGCGAGAGCCCGAGCTCGACCAGCGTGATCGCCACCGCCGGTTGCATGCCGACCACCACCGTCGTGGCGTCGAGCACGTTCGCGATGCCGGAGATGCTCGCGAGCATGCGGCCGATGAAGGAGTCGACGATCTCGAGCGCCGAGATGTCGATCAGCACGCCATTCGCGCCGGTCTTCTCGATCATCGAGGAGAGGTCGTCCTGCAGCGCGAGCGCCATCTGGTCCTGCAGGTCGACCTGGATGGTCACCAGCAGGGCCTTGCCCATCTTGAGGATCGGGATGCGTTCCATGTCGGCGCCGTCAGGCCTTGTTGCGCGTGATCACGAAGCCGGCCTTCTTCATCGCCAGCTGCAGCGCGTCGGCGAGCGTCGCCTTCGTCGTGATGCCTTGCAGGTCGATGCCGAGGTGGACGATGGTCTGCGCGATCTGCGGCCGGATGCCGCTGATGATGCAGTCCGCGCCCATCAGGCGGATCGCCGTGACGGTCTTGAGCAGGTGCTGCGCGACGAGCGTGTCGACGGTGGGCACGCCGGTGATGTCGATGATCGCGAGCTCGGAGCCGGTCTCGACGATGCGCGTGAGCAGCGACTCCATCACGAGCTGCGTGCGGCTGGAGTCCAGCGTGCCGATCATCGGCACCGCGAGCACGCCCTCCCACAGCTTGACGACCGGGGTCGACAGCTCGAGCAGCTCCTGCTGCTGGCGCTGGATGACTTCCTCGCGCGAGCGCTGGTAGGTCGTCGCCGTGAACTGCGCCATCTTGTCGACCAGCGTCGACGCCGTCCACGCCGCATCGAATGCAGACTTCGGGTCGGCGCCGTGGTGTCGCTGCAGGCCGGCGAACAGCGGCTTCTTGATCGCCATCACGAAGGCGCTGGTGTCGCCGGCGCTCGCGCCCTGCGCCGCACGCGACTGCGACAGCGCGGCCAGCACCGAGCGCGTGCGCGCCCAGCCGGAATCGTCGAAGCGCGCGAGGTCGGTGTCCGCGCCGACGGCTTCCTGCAGCGCGCCCAGCAGCTCGCGCGCGTCGTGCGTGCTCGTCGCGGCGCCGCCGCCGGACGCGCTGCCGACCGACGCGGCTTCCGCGAGCCACGATTTGGTGAACTCGTCGGGGGATGCCTTCAGCACCGTGTCGAACGCAGCGTTTTCTTGTTTCATGCAGATCTCCAGATCAGGCGTTGAAGCGCGGCCCATGTGGCCAGCGAGACAGATCGCTTGTACAGCGCTTTCATCGTCGCTTTCGCAGCGACGACCACGCGCGGACGGCAGCGCGGCCATTCTAGGCGCGAGATGCGGTATCCGTTTCGCGCACGTCGAGGAATGTCGCTTGCCGGATTGCTGGCGCCCATACATTCATCCGAGGCCGAGGACTTCATGACCCTGGACACCCAGCCAGCGCACCGCGCGCCGCCCGACTACCCGGCGCCGCCGTTCGCGCGCCAGCAGCAGCCCTGGCCCGGCCTCGCCTGCCGCATGCAGCCGCCGCCCGACCACGGCGAGGCGAGCTACGTCGGCGCGGGCCGGCTCGCCGGCCGCAGGGCGCTGATCACCGGCGGCGACTCGGGCATCGGCCGCGCGGTGGCGATCGCGTTCGCGCGCGAGGGCGCGGACGTCGCGATCAACTACCTGCCGCAGGAAGAGGAAGACGCGCGCGCGGTCGTCGCGCTGGTCGAGCAGGCCGGGCGCCGCGCCGTCGCGCTGCCCGGCGACCTGCGCGACGCGGCGTTCTGCCGCCGGCTGGTCGGCGACGCGGTCGAGCGCCTGGGCGGGCTCGACATCCTGGTGAACAACGCGGCGCGCCAGGCGTCTTTCGGGTCGATCCTCGAGATCAGCGACGAGCACTTCGACGACGTCTTCAAGACCAACGTCTACGCGCTGTTCCACGTCACGAAGGCGGCGCTGCCGCACCTCGCGCGCGGCGCGGCCATCATCAACACGTCGTCCGTGCAGGCCTTCGATCCGTCGGAATGCCTGTTCGACTACGCGGCGACGAAGGCGGCGATCCTGTCGTTCACGCGCTCGCTCGCGAAGCAGCTCGGCAAGCAGGGCATCCGCGTCAACTCCGTCGCGCCCGGGCCGTACTGGACGCCGCTGCAGCCGAGCGGCGGCCAGCCGCCGGACAAGCTCGAGAAGTTCGGCGCCGACACCCCGCTCGGCCGCCCCGGCCAGCCCGCGGAGATCGCGGCGCAGTATGTGCTGCTGGCGTCGCAGGAGTCCAGCTTCGCGACGGGCAACGTCTGGGGCAGCACCGGCGGCGAGACGGGGCCCTGACGGCACGACGCAGCGACGATCCGGGCGACCTTCGCAGGCCGCTCGTCGCGCCGTCAGGCTCCGGCTCGGTACGACCCGTTCGATACGACCCGATCACGCCGCCGCGCGCAGCGCGACCGGCCGGCGCGCCGCGCAGAAGGAACTTGCCGTCATCCTGACCGGCCACGCGATCGCTGAGGAGCCGGTGCGGCACGCTGTTCGTCGGTCTCGACCGGAGTCATCGCGCCGATCACCTTGTCCATCATCGTCATGCTCGTCTCCGCTTCGGCGTTGCCGTGACGCCGGCGCCGCATCCGGCGCGCCCGGAATCGGCAAGACAGGTCACTCCCGTCGATGCCCCGCGTTGACGTGGATGCATTGCCGGCCCGACTCGGTGAGATGCAGGATGCCTTCGGCGTCGCTCTCGAGCAGGCCCGCGCCGGCGAGGATCTCGAGCTCGGCGAGCGTCTGGCGGCTCACGGCGACGATGCCCGCGGGCGAGGCCTTGAAGAGCAGGTCGAGTCGGGCGGGGGTCAGCAGGATGGTCATGCCCTGCACAGGCAAACGGGAACCCTTCGCGAGGCTGAATCCGACCCGCGCGCCGCGCGCGGTCACTTCGGGCGCGTCCGGCGCACGTGCGGCTGCACCGGCTCGAGCGTCCCCGCCCGCAAGGCGTGCACCGCCTGCGCCACGGCGAGCGCGACGTTGCGCGCTTCCTGCTGCACGGGCACGTCGCGATCGAGCGTCTCGTGGCTGGTCGCATACGGCTCGTAGTACCCGATGAAGCGGTCGAGCTTGGCCGGCTTGCCCGCGTCGATCAGCCCCATCCAGTCGAGCCAGTCGGTCAGGCTGCGCCGCGCGCCCTCGATGCCCGCGACGTCCCCGTGCACCATCACGCCGTAGACGCGGCCCGCGAGATGCTGCGGATAGTCCCAGCCCTTCTCCTCGATCGCCTTGGCCTCGTCCGGCTTCTTGCCGTGCGTCGAGGAGGGATCCGGGTTGCCGCCGTCGCCGCAGACGAGCCGGTCGATCATCAGCTTCAGCGCGCTCGTCGCCTGGTACCAGTGCGTGGGCGTGACGATCACGATCGCGTGGGCGGCGATCCAGCGCGGATAGATCTCGTTCATCCAGTCCGTGGCCTGGCCCAGCGAGTGGTTCGGATAGCAGCTGCACGGCCAGTGGCACAGCGGCATCGCCGTCGACACGCAGCCCTTGCACGGATGGATCTTGCGGCCGTACTCCGACGACAGCAGGCTCAGGTCGAGCGAGTCGACCTCCATGCCGTTGGCCTCGAGCGTCTCGGTCATCCACCTGTTCAGGCGATACGTCTTCGAGATCTCGCCCGGGCACGTGCCGTCGTTGCGCGGCGAGCCGTTGATCAGCAGCACGCGCGACGCGCCCGCGGGGTCGCGCTGGCGCGCCTGCGCGGCGTCGATCGCGTCGCGCGCGGCGATCCAGTCCAGCGACAGGTCGTAGTCCGGATCGGCGTAGCCCGCGCCCGCCTTGCGCGTCAGCGGCGACTTGCGCTCCGCCTTGTACGCCTGCCACGCGATCTCCTCGAGGCGCGCGATCGCCTCCTTCTCGCCGTCGTAGGCCGGATCGACATACGACAACCGGTATCGCTTGCCGAACTCCTCGCGTTCGAGCTGCCCCGGCGCCTGCCCCTTGCGAGCCTCCGTCATGAATCGTCTCCCTGGTTGGATCGACCGTCGTCGGCAAACGCGAGTCCTGTCCCGTTCTCGCACGCTCCGCGTCGCGCGACGACGGCGACGCGGCGCCCACGCACGCCGATTGCCCCTGGGTCGCGCCCAAAAGGAGACCGCATGCCCGCGCGCTGTCGTCATCGCGACGAGTGTCCGAGCCTTCGTGAAGACCCGGTCGCGCGACCGGATCGGCGCGACCGCTCGCCCCGAACCCACGCGTGTCCGGTGGAATGAGTGCGGTCTTCTCCCGACGCGACGTTCTGGTCGTCAAGCTCGCGCTGCTCGCGTTGCTGGTGCTCGCCGCCCTGTCGATCGCCGTGCTGGCCTGGCGCGCGCGCGCCTACGAGCAGCTCGGCGAACCGATCGCGCAACCGATCCCGTTCAGCCACAAGCACCACGTCGGCGACGACGGCATCGACTGCCGCTACTGCCACACCACCGTCGAGACCGACGCCCACGCCGGCCTGCCGTCCACCGCGGTCTGCCTCAGCTGCCACTCGCAGCTCTACCGCGACCAGCCGCTGCTCGCGCAGTTGCACGAGAGCGCCGCGCGGAACCAGCCGATCGCGTGGCAGCGCGTGCACGTGCTGCCCGACTTCGTCTACTTCAACCACAGCGTGCACGTCGCCAAGGGCGTGGCCTGCGTCGAGTGCCACGGGCGCGTCGACCAGATGCCGCTCGAATGGCGCGCGCAGCCGCTGCAGATGCAGTGGTGCCTCGACTGCCACCGCGACCCCGCGCCGCACCTGCGCCCGCACGCGCAGGAGTTCTCGATGGACACCCCGCGCGCCACGCCCGCCGTCGCCGGCGAACTGGCGCGCGAGGCGCACCTCGAGAGCCAGCGGCGCATGACGGACTGCTCCACATGCCATCGCTGAGGCATGCCTCTTGCCATCCGCGGCCGTGCCCGACGGTCGCGTCTTGCGAACCCGAGCCCGCTCCATGACTCCGCCACCCGCCGATCCCGCGTCGCACGATCACGACCACCCCCACGCGCACCCTCACGTGCACGAGTCGGTGGTGGAGATCCATCGCGGCATGGGCGTCAACCGGCGCCAGGCGCTGTCGGTGATGGCGGCGTCGCTCGCGCTCGCGAACGCGTCGTGCTCGCGGCCGCCGCACCAGCTCGCGCATGCGTATGTGAACCTGCCGGAGGCGCGCGGCGGCGCGCTGCCGCTGTATTACGCGAGCGCGTTCGTGCGGGACGGCTTCGCGCACGGCGTGCTGGTGGGCACGCAGGAAGGCCGGCCGATCAAGATCGAGGGCAACCCGTCGCACGCCTCCAGCCTCGGTGCGACCGACGCCTTCACGCAGGCCTCGGTGCTGCAGCTGTGGGATCCCGATCGCTCGGCCGTCGTGCGCCAGCGCGTGCGCGCGGCGCCCGCGATGCCCGGCGCCACGACCCGCGCCGCGCCGTCGAGCTGGGCCGCGTTCGAGGCGAGCTGGCGCTCCCGCGCGGTGCAGCGCATGCGGTCGCGCGACGGCGCGCGCCTGGCCGTGTTGACCGGCCCGCTGACCTCGCCCACCGAGCTCGCGCTGCTCGCCACGCTGTTGCAGCGCGAACCCGGCGCGCGCTGGTTCGTGTCCGCGCCGTTGAAGGACGCGGCGATGGACGACGGCGCGCGCCTGGCCTTCGGCCGCAGCGCCGCGCCGGTCTGGCACTTCGACAAGGCGCGCTGCGTCGTCGCGTTCGGCGCCGATCCCTTCAGCGACGGCCCCGGCGCCGTCCGCCACGCGATGGACTGGGCACGCGCGCGCTCGTCGGCCATCGAGGCCGGCCATGCGGACGCCGTGCCGACGCTGTTCGCCGCCGAGGCGACGCCGGGCCTGTTCGGCGCGCGCGCGGATCGGCGTGTGGCGCTGTCGCCCGCGCGCATCGAGCAGACCTTGTGGCGCATCGCGTCGCACTGGTTCGCCGAGCTTCCGCCGAGCGATGCGAGCGCCACCGACACCCAGCGCGCCGACGCGCCGGCGGACGCGCGCACCCTCGCCTTCGAGACGCGCGCCATCGCCGCACTGCGCGCCGCGGGCGCCGACGCGCTGGTCATCGGCGGCGCGGGCCTCTCGCCGCAAGCCCACGCGCTGGTGCACGCGTTCAACCAGCGGCTCGGCGCCGTCGGCCGCACGGTCGATCTCATCGAGCCGCCGGACGCGTGCGACGGCGCGGGCACGCTCGCCGATCTCGCGCAGGCGCTCGCGGCCGGCAGCGTCGACACGCTGCTCGTGATCGGCGCCAACCCCGCCTACGCCGCGCCCGCGTCGCTCGAGATGCCGCGCCGGCTCGCCCGCGCCGCGCTGCTGGTGCACGCCGGCCTGCATCCCGACGAGACCGCCGCGCTGGCCGACTGGCACCTGCCGCTGTCGCACGACTACGAGCGCTGGGGCGACGCCCGCGCGCACGACGGCAGCGCCGCGCTGCTGCAGCCCGCGATCACGCCGCTGTACGACACGCGCTCCGCCGCGGAGCTGCTGGCACTGCTGGTCGACGACGACGTGCGCGACGGCCACGCGCTGGTGCAGCGCCAGTGGAAGAAGACGGTGGCCGCCGCGGACTTCGACGCGTTCTGGCGCGACGGCTTGCGCACCGGGCAGCTCGCGGGCAGCGCGTCGACCCCGCTGTCGCTGCCGACCGCGGCCGCGCCCAAGGCCGGAGGCCGGGTCGCGGCCGACGCGACGCCCGCGGCCCCGCTGGTCGCCCTGTTCGTCCCCGACGCCGCCGCGCACGACGGCACGTTCGCCAACAACGGCTGGCTGCAGGAGCTGCCGCGCTCGTTCACCAAGCTCACGTGGGACAACGCCGCGATGCTGAGTCCGACGACGGCCGCGCGCCTGGGCGTCGTGACCGGCGACGTGATGAAGGCCACGGTCGGCGAGCGATCGATGGACGTACCGGTATGGGTATCGGCCGCGCAGGCCGACGACGTCGTCACGCTGCCGCTCGGCGGCGGTCGACGCGCCGCGGGCCGCGTGGGCGACGGCGTCGGATTCGACGCGTACGCGATGCAGCCGCTTGCGGGGCGCGTCGCCCCGGCCACGCTCGAGAAGACCGGCCGGCGGCACGACTTCGCCGTCACGCAGCACGAGATCGACCAGCACGGCCGCGAACTCGCGCGCACCACGCCGTTCGGCCGGCCCGTCGCGAAGGAACCCGTGCGGCCCGGCCTCTATCCGCCGTTCGCGAGCCCGGTGCACGCGTGGGCGATGGTGATCGACCTCGACACCTGCATCGGCTGCAACGCCTGCACGATCGCCTGCCAGGCCGAGAACAACATCCCGGTGGTCGGCAAGGAACAGGTCGCCAAGGGGCGCGAGATGCACTGGATCCGCGTCGACCATTACGAGCAGCCGGCGGCCGACGGCGGCGCGGGCGGCGCGATCTTCCAGCCCGTGCCCTGCATGCATTGCGAAGAGGCGCCGTGCGAGGTCGTCTGCCCGGTCGGCGCGACGGTGCACGACAGCGAAGGCCTCAACGTGCAGGTCTACAACCGCTGCGTCGGCACGCGCTTCTGCTCGAACAACTGCCCGTACAAGGTGCGGCGCTTCAATTTCCTGCAGTTCGCCGACGAGACCACCGAGACGCTCAAGGCCCAGCGCAACCCCGACGTCACGGTGCGCCAGCGCGGCGTGATGGAGAAGTGCAGCTACTGCGTGCAGCGCGTGGCGCGCGCGCGCCAGCACGCGGAACGCGACGGCGTCGCGCTCGCCGACGGCGACGTGCAGACCGCCTGCCAGACCGCCTGCCCGACGCGCGCGATCCGCTTCGGCGACCTGAACGACCGGGCCAGCGACGTGGTGCACGCGCGCACCTCGCCGCGCCACTACGCGATGCTGGCCGAGCTCGACACGAAGCCGCGCACGACCTACCTCGCGCGCGTCGAGCCCGAGGCGACGTGATGGCCACGCCGCCCGTCTCCCGCGACACCGGCGTGCTGCGCGCCGGCTGGGGCTACGCGAGCGTCACCGACAAGATCGCCGGCCTCGTGCTGCAGCGGCCGCTCGGCCGGGCGTGGCTCGCGGCCTTCCTCGCCACCTTCGCCGGCACGCTGATGTACCTCGGCGCGATGGCCTGGCTGTTCTACGAGGGCGTCGGCATCTGGGGCATCAACATCCCGGTCGCGTGGGGCTTCGCGATCGCCAACTTCGTCTGGTGGGTGGGCATCGGCCACGCGGGCACGTTCATCTCCGCGGTGCTTTTGCTGCTGCGCCAACGCTGGCGCACGTCGATCAACCGCTTCGCCGAGGCGATGACGCTGTTCGCCGCGAGCATGGCCGGCCTGTTCCCGATCCTGCACCTCGGGCGTCCGTGGTTCGCGTACTGGCTGATGCCGTATCCCGACAAGATGAACCTGTGGCCGCAGTGGCGCAGCCCGCTGGTGTGGGACGTCTTCGCGATCTCGACCTACCTGCTCGTCTCGGCGCTGTTCTGGTACCTCGGCATGCTGCCCGACCTCGCGACGATGCGCGACCGCGCGACCGGCCGCTTCAAGCGCGTCGCCTACGGCCTGGCCGCGCTCGGCTGGCGCGGCGAGGCGCGCCACTGGGCGCGGCACGAGACGGGTTACCTGCTGCTGGCCGGCCTCGCGACGCCGCTCGTGATCTCGGTGCACTCGGTCGTCGCGATGGACTTCGCGATCGGCAACACGCCCGGCTACCACTCGACGATCTTCCCGCCCTACTTCGTCGCCGGCGCGCTGTTCTCCGGCTTCGCGATGGTGCTGACGCTCGCGATCCCGCTGCGCCGGGCGTTCGACCTCGAGGACTTCATCACCGACGTCCACCTCGACCACGCCGCCAAGGTGCTGCTCGCGACCGGCTCGATCGTCGCGTACGGCTACCTCGTCGAGAACTTCATGGCGTTCTACAGCGGCGACCGCTACGAGATCGCGATGACCGTCGACCGCTGGACCGGTGTCTACGCGCCCGTCTACTGGTCGATGCTGGCGTTCAACGTCGTGCTGCCGCAGGTGCTGTGGTGGCGCGCGGCGCGGCGCAACACGGTGCTGCTGTTCGTGCTGGCGATCTTCATCAACCTCGGCATGTGGTTCGAGCGCGTGACGATCGTCGTGCAGAGCCTGCACCACGACTTCACGCCGTCCGCCTGGGGCCTGTACCTGCCGACGCGCTGGGACTGGATCATCCTGCTCGGCTCGATCAGCATGTTCGCGTGGCTGTTCCTGACCTTCCTCCGGCTGCTGCCGACGATCTCGATCTCCGAGATGCGTGAGCTGGTGCACGAGGAGGCCGCATGACCGCCGCGATGCGCCACGACGACGGCTGGGCGCTGATGGCCGAGTACGAGACCGCCGAGGCGCTGGTGCTCGCCGCGCAGGCCGCATACGACAAGGGGTATCGACACGCGGAGGCCTATGCGCCCTACGCCGTCGAAGGCCTCGCCGAGGCGCTGGGCCATCGCCGCAGCCGCATCCCCGCGATCACGTTCGCGGGCGGGCTCGTCGGCGGCCTCGGCGGCTACTTCATGCAGTGGTACGCGGCGGTCGTGTCGTACCCCGAGGAGATCGGCGCGCGGCCGCTGCACAGCTGGCCCATGTTCGTCCCGATCACGTTCGAGATGACCGTGCTGTTCGCCGCGTTCACGGCGTTCTTCGCGGTGCTGATCGGCAACCGCCTCCCGCGCCTCGCGCATCCGATCTTCGACGCGCCCGACTTCGACCTCGCCACGCGCAACCGCTTCTTCCTGTGCTTGCTGCGCGACGACCCGGCGTTCGACGAGGCCTCGGCCGTCGCGCTGCTCGACGCGACGCGGCCGCTGCGCCGCGCGGAGGTCGCGCGATGACGCGGCTCGTCGCGCGCCTGCTGCTCGCCTCGCTCGCGGCGGCGACGCTGTCGGCCTGCGAGCGCACGCTGAAGAACATGTACGAGCAGCCGAAGCTGGGCCCCGACGCCGCGAGCCCGCTGTTCGCCGACGGCAAGGGCTCGCGACCGCCGCCACCCGGCGCGGTGCCGGCGGCGATGGGCGATCTCGCGAAGACCAGCGGCGGCCGCCACGGCCAGGACGAGCTCGCCACGCGCGAGGCCGCCGAGCGCGCGACGGCCCCGCCGCCGCTCACGCGCGCGCTGCTGCTGCGCGGCCAGGCGCGCTACGACGTCGACTGCGCGCCCTGCCACAGCCCGTTGGGCGACGGCGACGGCATGATCGCGCGCCGCGGCTTCCCGCACCCGCCGACCTTCCACCAGGCGCGGCTGCGCGCGGCGCCCGACCGGCACGTCTACGACGTCATCACGCAAGGCTACGGCGTGATGGTGCCGTACGCGGACCGCGTCACGCCGCAGGATCGCTGGGCGATCGTCGCCTACGTCCGCGCGCTGCAGCTGAGCCAGGACGCGCCGGTCGCGGCGCTGCCGCCCGAGCTGCGCACGGCCCTCGCCGAGATACCCCGGCCCGTACCGACATCGACGTCCATCGCGTCCGCGCGATCGCCGGCGTCGGCGGCGATGTCGCCCGCACCGTCGCTCGGCGCGTCGAATCCGGAGACCCACTGATGCGCACGCCACGCGGGCTCCGCGGACACACGCCCGACCTCGTCGCGGCGCTGGCACTGCTGCTCGCGCTGCCCGGCGTCGTGCTGGCGCCGGCGTCGTTCTTCGCGTGCTGGCTCGCCGCCTGGTGGTTCTGCATCGGCATCACGCTGGGTGCCCTCGCGACCTGCTGGATCCACGCGCTGACCGGCGGCCGCTGGGGCGGCGCGATCCGGCTCGTCGCGCTGCCGCTCGCGCGTCGCCTGCCGTGGCTGCTGCTGCTGTTCCTGCCGCTGGCCGCGGGGGTTGCGCAGGTCTGGCCGTGGGCGGCGGCCACGACGGACTGGACGCGCGACATCGACGCGCCCGCGTTCCAGCTCGCGTGGTACTCGCCGGCGTTCTTCTGGGCGCGCATGGCGGCGATCGGCGCGGCCTGGTGGGCGACCTCGCGGCCCGCCGTCTTCGCGCGCAAGGGCCGCGTCGCCGCGGCGTTGATGCTGTACGCGGTGACCGGCACGCTCGCCGCGTTCGACCTGGTGATGTCGCTCGTCCCTGGCTGGTTCAGCACGGGCCAGGGGCTGATCAACCTCGCGGGCGGCGCGCTCGGCGGCTCCGCGCTGGCGATCGCGATCGTCGCGCGCTGCGCGCCCGACCGCTTCCCGACGGCGCCGCCGCAGCCCGCGAAGAAGCGCGACCCGCCGGTCTGGCGCGACCTCGGCAACCTGCTGCTGATGTGGACGATGCTGTGGGCCTACCTCGCGTTCGTCGAGTTCCTGATCATCTGGGCCGAGGACCTCCCGCGCGAGATCGCGTGGTTCGTGCCGCGGCTCACGACGGGCTGGGCCGCCGTCGGCGTCGCGCTGGCCGGCTTGCAGTTCGCGCTGCCGTTCGCCGCGCTGCTGTTCCGCGCGAACAAGGACGAGCCGCGCCGGCTCGCGCGCGTCGCCGCCTGGCTCGTCGCGGGCCAGCTGCTGAACTGCGCGTGGCTCGTGCTGCCGTCGGTCGCGCCGCACGGCGCGTTCGGATGGTGGCTGCTGCCCCTGTTGGCGATCGCGATGGGGCTGCCGCTGGTCGCGCGGGTCGTGCGCGATCTCGACGAGTCGCCCGCCCACGGCGACCCCGCCGGCGCGGAGGCCGCGCATGCGTGACGACGCGCTGCCCGTCCGCCGCATCGTGGTCGTCGGCGCCATCATCGCGGGTGCGGTCGCGGTCGCCATCGGCGTCGTCGTCGCGACGCTCGCGCACCGCGCGGTGCCGCTCGGCGGCGTGCCGGTCGCGCGGCCCGCGGCCTTGGGCGACGACCTGCCGATGCTGCAGACCGCCCCGCAACAGGAGCTGGCGACCTACCGGCGCGAGAAGGCCGACGCGCTGAACGGCCTCGGCTGGGTCGACGCGGCGAGCGGCGTCGCGCACGTGCCGATCGACGTCGCGATGACGATGCTCGCCGCGCACGCGGCCAGCGATGCCGCTTCG
This sequence comes from Burkholderiaceae bacterium, assembly GCA_030151165.1. The sequence continues at coordinate 16,138 of JASLEM010000451.1, read as the reverse complement.
GGAGCCGCGCGATGAAGCGGCTCGCGTGCGCGCTGGCCTGCGCGGGCGTGCTCGCGGGCGTGCTTGCGGACGTCACGCACGCGCAAGGCATCGGTGCGGCCGCGAACGCCGATGCGCTCGCGCCGACACCCACCGCGCCCGCCGTCGCGCTGACCCAGCGACTCGACGCGCCGCTGCCCCTGCAGGCCGCGTTCACCGACAGCACGGGCCGCGCGCTGCGCCTCGGCGACGAGTTCGCGCGCGGCACGCCGGTCATCCTGATGCTGGGCTACGACCGCTGCCCGCAGCTGTGCGGCCTGCTGATGCAGGGCCTGCTCGAGGCGACCCGCGCGACGGGCTTGCCGGCGTCGTCGTGGCGCATCGTCTTCGCGAGCATCGACCCGTCCGACACCCCCGCCGACGCCGCGATCCGCCGTCGCGTCGCGCTCGGCTACGCGCGTTTCCTCGACGACGGCGGCCCCGCGTCGACGCCGCCGTCGATCGATTTCCTCGTCGGCGCGCCGGCCAGCATCGACGCGTTGACTCGCGGCGTCGGCGACACCTTCGAGGCCACGCCGGGCGCCGGCGCGGCGCGCTTCGCGCACCCGGCCGGCATCGTCATCGCCACACCCGACGGCCGCGTCTCGCGCTACCTGATGGGCGTGCGCTTCGATCCGGCCGAGTTGCGCGCTGCGCTGGTCGAGGCCGGCGGCGGCCGCATCGGCACGGTGAGCGAACGCATCGCGCTGATGTGCGCGCATGTCGACCCGCACATCGGGCGCTGGAGTACCGCCGTGCTGCGCGGCCTGCGCGTGCTCGGCCTCGCGACGATGGCGCTGCTCGCGCTGCTGGTCTGGCGCCGGCGCGCACGCATGCACGAGGAGGCGCGCTGATGGTCGCGGCGTCCGAACTCGCGAGCCGCACCGACGCGCTGATGCTCGCCATGGTGCTGCTGTGCGGCGCCGTCGCGGGCGTGCTGTGCGTGCTGGTGGTCGTCTTCGCCGTGCGCTATCGGCGCGGCGCGAAGGTCGATCGCACGCGGCCGCGCGAGCTGAAGGGCATCGAGGTCGCGTGGACGGTCGCGCCGCTGCTCGTCTTCTTCGGCATCTTCGCGTGGGCCGCGCGCGATTTCATGACGCTGTACGACCCGCCGCCCGACGCGCTGCCCGTCTCGCTCGTCGCCAAGCAGTGGATGTGGAAGCTGCAGCACCGCGACGGCCGGCGCGAGATCAACGAGCTGCACGTGCCGCTCGGCGAGCCGGTGGTCGTGACGATGACGTCGGAGGACGTGATCCACAGCTTCTTCATCCCGGCCTTCCGCATCAAGCAGGACGTGCTGCCCGGCCGCTACACGCGGCTCTGGTTCACGGCGACGAAAGTCGGCGAGTTCCCGCTGTTCTGCAGCGAGTTCTGCGGCAGCGAGCATTCGCAGATGACGGGCCGCGTCGTCGTGATGAACGCCGCCGACTACGGCCGCTGGCTCGGCAGCGGCCCCGAGCAACCCAGCATGGCGCAGTACGGCTTCGCGCTGTATCGCCAGCTCGGCTGCTCGGGCTGCCACGATGCGCGCTCGACGATCCACGCGCCGCTGCTCGATGGCGTCTACGGCCGCGCGGTGCACCTGCAGGACGGCCGCACGATCACCGCCGACGCGAACTACCTGCGCGACTCGATCCTCGTGCCGGACAAGGACGTCGTCGCCGGCTTCGAGCCGGTGATGCCCTCGTTCGCCGGCCAGGTCAGCGAAGAGGACGTGCAGGCGCTGATCGCGTACCTGCAGTCGACCGACCGGAAGGACGCGCCATGAGCCGCCACGAGCCGACCAGCTACCTGACCGACGGCCTCACGCTGCGCTCGTGGCTGACGACGACCGACCACAAGCGCATCGCGATCCTCTACGCGATCGCGATCACCGCGTTCTTCTTCGTCGGCGGCACGGCGGCGACGATCATCCGGCTCGAGCTCGCGACGCCCGCCGGCGACCTCGTCTCGCACGACGCGTACAACAAGCTGTTCACCGCGCACGGCGTGATCATGGTGTGGCTGTTCCTGATCCCGTCGATCCCCTCGGTGCTCGGCAACTTCCTGATCCCGCTGATGATCGGCGCGAAGGATCTCGCGTTCCCGCGGCTCAACCTGATGTCGTGGTACCTCTACATCGCGGGCGGCCTCGTCACGATGGAGGCGCTGTTCCTCGGCGGCGTCGACACCGGCTGGACGTTCTACACGCCGTACTCGACGATGTTCTCCAACACCTACGTCACGCTCACGCTGGTGGGCATCTTCATCACCGGCTTCTCGTCGATCCTCACCGGCCTGAACTTCATCGTCACGATCCACACGCTGCGCGCGCCGAAGATGGGCTGGTTCAAGCTGCCGCTGTTCGCGTGGGCACTCTACGCGACCAGCCTGATCCTCGTGCTCGCGACGCCGGTGCTCGCGATCACCGTGCTGCTCGCCGTCGCCGAGCGCGTGTTCCAGATCGGCATCTTCGACCCCGCGTTCGGCGGCGACCCGCTGCTGTTCCAGCACCTGTTCTGGTTCTATTCGCACCCGGCCGTCTACGTGATGATCCTGCCCGCGATGGGCGTCGTGAGCGAGGTCATCCCGTGCTTCGCGCGCAACCCGATCTTCGGCTACCGCTCGATGGCGTACGCGATTCTGACGATCGCGAGCGTCGGCTTCCTCGTCTGGGGCCACCACATGTTCGTGAGCGGGCAGTCGCTGGCCGCGAGCATGGTGTTCTCGCTGCTCAGCTTCATCGTCGCGATCCCGTCGGCGATCAAGGTGTTCAACTGGACGGCCACGCTGTACAAGGGCGCGATCCGCTTCGACGCGCCGATGCTCTACGCGCTCGGCTTCATCGGCCTGTTCACGATCGGCGGGCTGACCGGCCTGTTCCTCGCGTCGCTGACGCTGGACGTCCACCTGACCGACACCTACTTCGTCGTCGCCCACTTCCACTACATCATGGTCGGCGGCGCCGTGATGGCGTATTTCGCGGGCCTGCACTTCTGGTGGCCCAAGGTGACGGGGCGGATGTATCCGGAGACGTGGTCGCGCATCGCGGCGGTGCTCGTCTTCATCGGCTTCAACCTCACGTTCTTCCCGCAGTTCCTGCTCGGCGCCGAAGGCATGCCGCGGCGCTATCACGCCTACCCGCCGCAGTTCCAGGTGCTGAACCTGTTCTCGTCGGCCGGCGCCGGCGTGCTCGCGATCGGCTACCTGCTGCCGCTGGTCTACTTCGCATGGTCGCTGCGCCATGGCGCGCGCGCGGGCCGCAATCCGTTCGCGGCCGCGGGCCTCGAATGGCAGACGCTCTCGCCGCCGCCGACGCACAACTTCGACATCCCGCCCTTCGTGCCGCCGAAGGTGTACGACTACGTCGCCGACGACGCGGGCACGCCCATCTCGCCCGCTCCGCCCGAGGCGACCTCGCCCGCGCAGGTGCTGCCATGACGACCGCGACGCTCCCCGACGCCACCGCCCTGCCCGAGCCCGGCATCGATCCGGACTCGGGCCGCTTCGGCATGTGGATCTTCCTGGCCAGCGAGATCCTGTTCTTCGGCGGCCTGTTCGTCGCCTACCTCTACGGTCGCACGCACTGGCCGCAGGGCTTCGCCGTCGCGTCGCGCCACACCGACGTCGTGCTCGGCACCGTCAACACTGCGGTGCTGTTGACCAGCAGCGCGATCGTCGCGCTCGCGGTCGCTTGCGAGGAGGACGCCCGCCAACGCCGCTGGACGGCGCGCCTGCTCGCGCTGACCGCGGCGCTCGGCGCGGCCTTCCTCGCGATCAAGGGCGTCGAGTGGCACGCCGAATGGCGCGAGCATCTCTTTCCGGGCCGCGGCTTCGCGCTCGCCGGCACGCCCGGTGCGCAGGAATTCTTCGCGCTGTATTTCGTGATGACCGGGCTGCACGCCGTGCACATGATCGTCGGCATCGCGATGCTCGCGGTCTTCGCGCACGCGCGCCGTCGCGAGCGCGCGTGGGCCGACGCGCACCACATCGAGGTCGCCGCGCTGTACTGGCACTTCGTCGACCTCGTGTGGATCTTCCTATACCCGTTGCTGTATCTGGTGGAACGCCATGGCTGACGGCAACGCGCCCTTCGCCCGCACGTTCCGCGCGACCGCCGTCGCCTGGGGGGCGCTGCTCGCGCTGATGCTCGCGAGCCTCGGCAGCGCGTACTTCAAGCTCGGCGCGTTCAACATGGTGGCAGGCCTCGTGATCGCCGCGATCAAGTGCGCGATCGTGGTCTGGCTGTTCATGCGGATGCGCGAGTCGGGCCCGCTGATCCGGCTGGCCGGCGTCGTCGGGCTGGGCGTGCTCGCGATCCTGTTCGGCCTGAGCGGCGTCGACTACGAGACACGCATCACCACGCCCGCGGCCGTGCAGCGCCCGCAGCAACTGCTGCCCGCGGCGGCGGCCTCCGCGCCGCACGCCGCGGTGCCGCACTGAGCATCGGGACACGTCAGGCCGGCAGCGGCGGCAGCTTGTCGAGCAGCTTGTCCAGCGTGACGGGATAGTCGCGCACGCGCACGCCGGTCGCGTTGTACACCGCGTTGGCGACCGCCGCCGCGACGCCGCACAGCCCCAGCTCGCCGACGCCCTTGGCCTTCATCGGCGAGGAGATCGGGTCGACCTCGTCGAGGAACAGCACCTCCTGGTGCGGGATGTCGGCATGCACCGGCACCTCGTAGCCGGCGAGGTCGTGGTTCGCGAAGTAGCCGAGGCGCTTGTCGACCGCGAGCTCCTCCATCAACGCCGCGCCGACGCCCATCGTCATCGCGCCGATCACCTGGCTGCGCGCCGAGACCGGGTTGAGGATGCGGCCCGCGGCGCACACCGCGAGCATGCGCCGCACGCGGATCTCGCCGGTCGCGGCGTCCACCGCGACCTCGACGAAGTGCGCGCCGAACGTCGACTGCTGGTACTTCTTGTCGAGGTCGCCGTACTCGATGCCGTCCTCGGCCTCGAGGTCGCCGCCGGCCGCGACGTCGGCGAGCGACTTCGTTTGCCCGCCGCCGCGCACCTGGCCGTCGGCGAACTCGGCGGCGTCCGCATCGATGCCCGCCTTCTTCGCGACCGCCTCGCGCAGCTTCATGCAGGCCGCGTAGACACCTGACGTGGAATTGTTGCCGCCGAACTGACCGCCGGAGCCGGACGACACGGGGAACGTGGAGTCGCCGAGCCGCACGACGACCTGGTCCATCGACACGCCCATCGTCTCGGCCGCCGTCTGCGCGATGATCGTGTAGCTGCCGGTGCCGATGTCGGTCATGTCCGTCTCGACCGTGATGACGCCGCGGCCGTCGAGCCGCACGCGCGCAGCCGACTTCACGAGCAGGTTGTTGCGGAACGCCGCGGCCATGCCCAGCCCGACGAGCCAAGCGCCGTCGCGCACCTGCGCCGGCTTCGCGTTGCGGCGGCCCCAGCCGAAGCGCTCCGCGCCTTGCCGCATGCATTCGACCAGGTGGCGCTGCGAGTACGGGCGAACGGGCTTCTCGGGGTCGACCTGGGTGTCGTTGATCGCGCGAAACTCGACCGGATCGATGCCCAGCTTTTCCGCCATCTCGTCGATCGCGATCTCGAGCGCCATCAGGCCCGAGGCCTCGCCCGGTGCGCGCATCGCGTTGCCTTCCGGCAGGTCGAGTTCGGCGAGCCGCATCGCGCTCATCCGGTTCGCGCCGGCATACAGCAGGCGCGTCTGGCCGACGGCGGTCTCGGGCTGCCCGTTCGGCAGGTCGCCCGACCAGCTCTCGTGCCCGATCGCGGTGATCACGCCGTCCCGGTTCGCGCCGATGCGGATGCGCTGGATCGTCGCCGGGCGGTGCGTGCCGTTGTTGAAGATGAACGGCCGCGCCAGCGCGACCTTCACCGGCCGCTTCGCCGCGCGCGCGCCGAGCGCGGCCATCACCGCGTCCGAGCGCACGAACAGCTTGCCGCCAAAACCGCCGCCGATGAACGGCGAGATCAGCCGCACGTTCTTCTTCGGCAAGCCCAGCGTCTTCGCGACGTCGCCGACGCCCCACGCAATCATCTGGTTGGACGTCCACAGCGTCAGCTTGTCGCCGTCCCACGCGGCGATCGTCGCGTGCGGCTCCATCATCGCGTGCGAGTGGTCGGGCGTCGTGTACGTCGCGTCGTGCTGGACCGGTGCGGCGGCGAACGCGCCGTCGAAGTCACCGACCCTGCTTTCCGGCGGGCCGGTCAACGGCGTCTGCTTCGTGAGCGGCGCGCCGTCCTTGGCGGCCGCGAGGTCGAACCGGCCGTCGCCGCGCTCGTAGGTCACCTTCACGCGCATCGCGGCGTCGCGTGCCTGCTCGAAGGTCTCGGCGACGACAATCGCCACCGCTTGGTGGTAATGCTCGATCGCCGGGCCGCCGAGCAGCTTCGCCGTGTTCTTGTCGCCCTTGCCGAGCTTGCCGGCGTTGCGCGCGGTGACGACGGCCAGCACGCCGGGCGCGGCGCGCGCGGCGCGGGTGTCCATCGCCGCGATGCGGCCCTTGCCGATGGCGCTGCCGACGATGACGCCGTACGTGGGGTTCTTCACGGCGTCGTGGCGCTCGTAGGCATAGCGCGCGGTGCCGGTGGTCTTGAGCGGCCCGTCGATGCGCAGCGTGGGCTTGCCGACGACTTTCAGCTGGTCGATCGGGTTGATGCCTGCAGGGGTATCGAACTTCATGCGGCGGCCCTCGCTTGCGTGATCGCCGCGGCGAGCGTGCGCTCGGCCAACGGCAGCTTGAATGCGTTCTCCGGCGTCGGCCGCGCGCCGGCGAGCAGCCGTGCGGCCACGGCCTTCGTGCCGTTCGGCATCTCGCCGTCGGCGGCCTCGACACGCCACGGCCTGGGCGCGACGCCCCCGAGCGCGACGCGGCCCGTCCCGTCCTTCTGCACGATCGCCGCCACCGACACGAGCGCGAACGCGTACGACGCCCGGTCGCGCACCTTGCGATAGACGTGCGCGCCGCCCACGGGCTTCGGCAAGCTGACCGCGGTGATCAGCTCGCCGTGCTCGAGCGCGGTCTCGACCTGCGGCGTCTCGCCCGGCAGGCGGTGGAAGTCCGCGATCGGGATGACGCGCGTGCGGCCGTCGGCGCGCACGGTCTCGACGCGCGCATCGAGCACGCGCATCGCGACCGCCATGTCGCTCGGGTGCGTCGCGATGCATGCGTCGCTGGAGCCGATGACGGCGAGCTGCCGGCTCACGCCGCCGATCGCGCTGCAGCCGCTGCCGGGCGTGCGCTTGTTGCACGGCTGGTTGGTGTCGTAGAAGTACGGGCAGCGCGTGCGCTGCATCAGGTTGCCGGCGGTCGTCGCCTTGTTGCGCAGCTGTGCGGACGCGCCGGCCAGCAGCGCGCGCGACAGCACCGCGTAGCCGCGCCGCACGCGAAGGTCGGCCGCGAGGTCCGTGTTGCGCACCAGCGCGCCGATGCGCAGGCCGCCGTCGGACGTCGGCTCGATGCGCGCGAAGTCCAGCGCGTTGACGTCCACGAGATGCGCGGGCGTCTCGATCTGCAGCTTCATCAGGTCCAGCAGGTTGGTGCCGCCGGCGATGAAGCGCGCGTCGGGGTGGCGCGCGACCGCGGCGGCGGCTTCGGCCGGCGTGCGTGCGCGCTCGAAGGTGAACGGCTTCATGCGGCACCTCCGGCGACTTCCGTGATCGCCTCGACGATGTTGGAATAGGCGCCGCAGCGGCAGATGTTGCCGCTCATACGCTCGCGCAGCTCGTCGACCGACAGCAGCGGCTTCGCGACGATGTCGGCGCTGACGTGGCTCGGGATGCCTTGCCGGATCTCGTCGAGCGCGCACACCGCCGAGCAGATCTGGCCCGGCGTGCAGTACCCGCACTGGTATCCGTCGTGCTTCACGAAGGCGGCCTGCATCGGATGCATCCGGCCGGGCGTGCCGAGGCCTTCGATCGTCGTCACCTGTGCGCCCGGGTGCATCGCGGCCAGCGTGAGACACGAGTTGATGCGCCGGCCATCGACGATCACGGTGCACGCGCCGCACTGGCCGTGGTCGCACCCCTTCTTGGTGCCGGTGAGGTGCAGGTGCTCGCGCAGCGCGTCGAGCAGCGTGGTGCGCGTGTCGAGCACGAGTTCGACCGGCTGGCCGTTGACGGTCAACCGGACGGTGGCCTCGGGCACGACCTCGTGCGGGGCCGACTCGGTCGCGGCGTCGGCCTCGAGCGGCACGCCGACGGCCACGGCCGAGGACGCGCCGGCGATCAGCACGTCGCGCCGGCTGATCGCGAAGCGGGGTGAGTCTGGTTGCATGGAGCGGGCTTTCGGTGGAGGGCACGCGCCGGGATCGGCGAGCGCGGTCATCGTGCGTGGCAAGAGGCGTGCGCGGTGCGGCACAGCGGTTGCCTGTCGTGGAGCCCACCCGCACCGAATCGGCACCCATGGCCAAAGAGACGCCCGTCCACATCGAACCCTTCGAGCTCGCGGCCGGAGGCTGGACATCCGTCAAGGAAGTCGGCCACGCGCTGCACGAGGCGCACATCCCGATCTCCGGCACGCGCATCCTGCTGCACCAGAACAAGCCCGACGGCTTCGCGTGCGTGAGCTGCGCGTGGGCCAAGCCGGCGAAGCCGCACGCGGCCGAGTTCTGCGAGCACGGCGCGAAGGCCACGGCCTGGGAGCTGACGACCGACCGCTGCACCCCCGAATTCTTCGCGGAGCACACGCTGGCGGAACTCGAGGGCTGGTCGGACAACGCCCTCGAGATGACCGGCCGCCTGACCGCGCCGATGCGCTGGGACGCCGCGACCGACAAGTACGTCGAGGTCTCGTGGGACGAGGCGTTCGCCGACATCGGCGCGCGGCTGAAGGCGCTCGATCCGAAGTCGGCGGTGTTCTATGCGTCGGGGCGCGCGTCGCTCGAGACCTCGTACATGTACCAGCTGATGGCGCGCATGTACGGCAACAACAACCTGCCCGACAGCTCGAACATGTGCCACGAGAGCACGTCGGTCGGGCTGCTGAAGAGCATCGGCGTGCCGGTGGGCACCGTGCAGCTGAAGGACTTCGAGACCTGCGACGCGATCGCGATCTTCGGCCACAACGTCGGCACCAACAGCCCGCGCATGCTGCACGACATCCAGGACGCGCGCGAGCGCGGCGTGCCCGTCGTCACGTTCAATCCGCTGCGCGAGCCGGGCCTGGTGCGCTTCGCGAACCCGCAGTCGCCGCTGCAGATGCTCACGCTGGCCGACACCACGATGAGCACGCAGTACCACCAGCTCAAGCCCGGCGGCGACCTCGCGGTGCTGCACGGCCTGTGCAAGACGATGATCGAACTCGACGAACGGGCGCGCGCGACGGGCGCGCCGCCGGTGCTCGACCGCACGTTCATCGCGGAGCACACGCACGATTTCGAAGCCTTCAAGGAACACCTGCGCCAGGTCGAGTGGGCGCAGATCGAAGCCGGCAGCGGCCTCGCGCGGGCCGACATCGAGTCGGCCGCGAGCGTGCTGGCGAACGCGAAGCGCCTGATCGTCGTCTACGGCATGGGGCTCACGCAGCACAAGACGGGCGTGTTCAACGTGCAGATGATCGCCAACCTGCTGCTGCTCGGCGGCCACATCGGCCGCGAGGGCGCGGGCGTGCTGCCGGTGCGCGGGCACTCGAACGTGCAGGGCCAGCGCACGGTGGGCATCACCGAGAAGCCCGAACTCGCGCCGCTCGACAAGCTCGAAGAGCTGTTCGGATTCAAGGCACCGCGCGAGAAGGGCCTGACGACGGTCGAGAGCTGCCGCGGCATCCTCGACGGCTCGGTGAAGGCGCTGGTGAGCCTCGGCGGCAACCTGCTGCGCGCGGTGCCGGACACCGACCGCATCGACGCCGCGTGGCGCCGGCTGCCGCTGACCGTGCAGATCGCGACCAAGCTCAATCGCAGCCACGTCGTGCACGGCGAGGTCGCGTACCTGCTGCCGTGCCTGGGCCGCATCGAGATCGACCGGCAGGCGAGCGGCGAGCAGGCGGTGTCGATGGAGGATTCGACCGGCTGCATGCACGGCTCGCGCGGCCGCGCGGAGCCGGCGAGCGAACGGCTGCTGTCGGAGCCCGCGATCGTCGCCGGCATCGCGAAGGCCCTGCTCGGCCCGACGGCCGTGCCGTGGGACGACTGGGTCGCCGACTACGCGAAGGTGCGTGTCGCGATCTCGCGGACCTGGCCCGAGATCTTCCACGACTTCGAGGCCCGCATGTGGACGCCCGGCGGCTTCCACCGCCCGCTGCCGGCGCTGGAGCGCCACTGGAAGACGGACAGCGGCAAGGCCAACTTCATCTTCCCGCCGGGCCTCGACGAGGACGACGACATGACCGCGCGCGGCCCCGACGTCATCCGCCTGACGACGCTGCGCAGCTTCGACCAGTTCAACACGACGGTCTACGGCGACCACGACCGCTTCCGTGGCATCCACGGCACGCGCAAGGTGCTGATGATGAACGAGCGCGACATCGCGCGGCTCGGGTTCGCCGACGGCGACCTCGTCTGCGCGACGACCGCGTGCAAGGCCGAGGACGACGGGCCGGCGCGCGAGGTCGACGCGCTGCGGCTCGTCCGCTACGACATCCCTGCCGGCTGCGCCGCCGGCTACTTCCCCGAGCTCAATCCGCTCGTGCCGTTGTGGCACCACGCGGTCGGCAGCCAGGTGCCGGCCTACAAGGCGATCCCGATCCGGTTGCGCGCGGCCTGACGGCGCCGCGGCGACGCTACAGGACGATACGACGACCGACGACTCCAGGAGCGACGATGCGACTCAGGGCGATCTGCGACATGGCGCTCACCGCGGACGCGGACTGCCCGACCGTGGGCATGCTGCGACCGAGCAGCGGCGTCGCGCAATGGCTGGCGAGCGAGGCGTACTACTTCGACCCGCATGTCCGGTCGACCGAGTACGTCGACAGTTTCGGCAACCTGTGCCAGCGCTTCGTCGTCCCGAAGGGGAACATGCGCATCCGTGTCGAGGTCGTGGTCGACACCGAGGAGTCGATCGCCGTGGAGCCGAACGCGCCGCCGACGCCGGTCGACCAGTTGCCCGACGCCGCGTTGCAGTTCCTGCTGCAAAGCCGCTACTGCCCTTCGGACAAGATGGAGGCGCAGGCGCGGCGCATCGTCGCCGATGCACCACCCGGGTATGCGCAGGTGGAGGCGATCCGCGCGTGGATCCACGCCAACCTCGCGTACCGCTACGGCGTCAGCGACGAGACGACCGACGCGCTCGATACGCTCGCCGACGGCGCGGGCGTCTGCCGCGATTTCTCGCATGTCGGCATCGCGCTGTGCCGCGCGCTGCAGATCCCGGCGCGCATGGTGGTGGGGTACCTGCACGAGCTCGATCCGATGGACCTGCATGCGTGGTTCGAGGCCTTCGTCGGCGGGCGCTGGTTCACCTTCGACGCGACGCAGGACGCGCCGCGCGGCGGCCGCATCGTGATCGCGTACGGGCGCGACGCGGCCGACGTCGCGTTCCTGTCGAACTACGGCGAGCTGCGGACGGATCGCCTGGACGTGCGCGTCGAGCTGCACGAGCGCGCGATGCCGTCGCCGCCGGCCGTCGCATGACGACACCCGCCCCCCACGACTCCGGCGCCGCCGCGCGCGACGGCTTCGTCCGCGTTCGCGGCGCGCGCGAGCACAACCTGAAGGACGTCGACGTCGCGATCCCGCGCGACGCGCTGGTCGTCTTCACCGGCGTGTCCGGCTCCGGCAAGTCGTCGCTCGCGTTCGGCACGATCTACGCGGAGGCGCAGCGGCGCTACTTCGAATCGGTGGCGCCGTACGCGCGCCGGCTGATCGACCAGGTCGGCGTGCCGGACGTCGACGAGATCACCGGCCTGCCACCCGCGGTCGCGCTGCAGCAGGCGCGCGGCACGCCCGGCGCGCGCTCGTCGGTGGGCAGCGTGTCGCAGCTGTCGAGCCTCGTGCGCATGCTCTACTCGCGCGCCGGCACCTATCCCGCGCAGCAGCCGATGCTCTACGCGGAGGACTTCTCGCCCAACACCGCGCAGGGCGCCTGCCCGCATTGCCACGGGCTGGGCCGCGTCTACGACGTCACCGAGCAGACGATGGTGCCCGACTCGTCGCTGACGATCCGCGAGCGCGCCATCGCGTCGTGGCCGCCGGCCTGGCACGGCCAGAACCTGCGCGACATCCTCGTCACGCTCGGCTACGACGTCGACCGCCCGTGGCGCGACCTGCCGAAGAAGGATCGCGACTGGATCCTGTTCACGGAGGAATCGCCGACGGTGCCGGTCTACGCCGGCTTCACGCCCGCCGAGACCAGGGCCGCGCTGAAGCGCAAGACCGAGCCGAGCTACATGGGCACGTTCATGGGCGCGCGGCGCTACGTGCTGCACACCTTCGCGACGACGCAGAGCGCGCTGATGAAGAAGCGGGTGTCGCGCTACATGATCGGCGGGCTGTGCCCGGTCTGCGACGGCAAGCGGCTCAAGCGCGAGGCGCTGTCGGTGACCTTCGCGGGCGTCGACATCGGCGCGCTGGCGCAGCTCTCGCTCGACCGCGTCGCCGCGTTGCTCGAGCCCGCCGCCGCGGGGCGCTTCGACGTCGATACCCTGCACCGTACGCAGGCGTTGAGCCGTGCCGACGCGAAGAGCGACACCGCCCGCCGCGTCGCCGCCGGCGGCTCGGCCCACGCCGCGGCGCCGGACGTGCGCCGCACGCCCAACCTGTCGGAGGAGAAGCGCATCGCCGCGCAACGCATCGCGCAGGACCTGCGCGGCCGCATCGCGACGCTGCAGGATCTCGGCCTCGGCTACTTGTCGATGGAGCGCAGCACGCCGACGCTGTCGCCCGGCGAACTGCAGCGGCTGCGGCTGGCGACGCAGATCCGCTCTAACCTGTTCGGCGTGGTCTACGTGCTGGACGAGCCCACCGCCGGCCTGCATCCGGCCGACGGCGAGGCCTTGCTGCGCGCGCTCGACCAACTGAAGGCGCAGGGCAACTCGCTGTTCGTGGTCGAGCACGACCTCGAGATGATGCGGCGGGCCGACTGGCTCGTCGACGTCGGCCCCGACGCCGGCGAGCGCGGCGGCAAAGTCCTCTACAGCGGCCCGCCAGCGGGCCTGCGCGAGGTCGCGGCCTCGCACACCGCGCGCTACCTGTTCGACGAGGCGGCGCCACGCACCACGCCGCGCCGCGTGCCGGGCCGCTGGCTCGAGCTGCGCGGCGTGACGCGCAACAACCTGCACGAGCTCGACGCACGCTTCCCGCTCGGCCTGTTCACCGCGGTCACCGGCGTCTCGGGCTCGGGCAAGTCCAGCCTCGTCAGCCAGGCGCTGGTCGAGCTCGTCGGCGCGCATCTCGGCAACGAGCCGCCGGCGCCCGACGACGAGCCCGACGACACCGCGCCCGAACTCGTGCTGCCCACGCGCGGACGCCTGCATGCCGGCGCGGAGGCGATCCGCCGCCTGGTGCGCGTCGACCAGAAGCCGATCGGCCGCACGCCGCGCTCCAACCTCGCGACCTATACCGGCCTGTTCGACGCCGTGCGCAAGCTCTACGCCGCCACGCCTGCGGCCCGCCGACGCCGCTACGACGCCGGCCGCTTCTCGTTCAACGTCGCCAAGGGCCGCTGCGAGACCTGCGAGGGCGAAGGCTTCGTCAGCGTCGAGCTGCTGTTCATGCCCAGCGTCTACGCGCCCTGCCCGACCTGCCACGGCCAGCGCTACAACCAGGACACGCTGAAGATCGAGTGGAACGGCCGCCACATCGCCGACGTGCTGGCGATGACCGTCGAGGACGCCGAGGCCTTCTTCGCCGACGAGCCCGCCGTGCGCAAGCCGCTCGCGCTGCTGAAGGACATCGGCCTCGGCTACCTGCGGCTCGGGCAGCCGGCGACCGAGCTCTCGGGCGGCGAGGCGCAGCGCATCAAGCTCGCCACCGAGCTGCAGCGGCCGCAGCGCGGCGACACGCTCTACGTGCTCGACGAGCCGAGCACCGGCCTGCATCCCGCGGACGTCGACCGGCTGATGGCGCAGCTGCAAGGCCTGGTCGACGCGGGCAACACCGTCGTCGTCGTCGAGCACGAGATGCGCCTCGTCGGCGCGAGCGACTGGGTGATCGACATGGGCCCGGGCGCCGGCGACGAAGGCGGCCGGATCGTGGCGAGCGGCACGCCGGCCGAGGTCGCGCACGCCGCCGCGAGCCGGACGGCGCCCTATCTGCGCGGCGACGCCTGATCGGCCGATCGGCGCCGCCCCGCCGCTTCATCGTCGATTGGGCCCGCGCATTGCCGCATCGCCGTCGACCCGGTTCCGCGACCGCGCCTCTCACTCTCAACCCACGACCGGCCCACCATGCAAACCACGAATTCCTCGACGACCGCCCCGACGCCGGCGGCATCGCCCGTCACGCCCTTCCCCGTCAACGACGCGAAGGACAAGCCGCGGAACGCCCCCGATGCCGAGGCGACATCCAACGCCGCGAAATCGGCCGACGCGACCCCCATCGTCGACCGGCTCGTGCAGCGCGCCACCTCCAGCGCGCACGACGCGGTCGACAGCGTCTCCGCGAAGATCAGCTCGATCACCGGCGGCCTGCAGGACGGCGCGGCCAAGGTCACCGACACCCGCGACGAGTGGATCGATTCCGCGCGCGAAGCCATCCGCCAGCATCCGTTCGCGACCGTCGCGGGCGCGCTCGTCGTCGGCGCCGCGCTGCTGAGCCTGCTGTCCTCGCGCGACTGATCCTCTCCCGCCATCTCACGACCCGCGTCGGCACGCGGCATCGGCTCCCTGCCGTTGCCGCGCGCCGACGCGCCTCATCGCCGATCCGACCAGGAGCCTCCATGTCCAAGAGCAAACCCTCGAACGTCCTTTCCACCCCGTCGCTGGGATCGGCGGGCAGCACCGTCTCCGGCCCGGCCTCGGGCGTGAGCGCCGACCCCGCGCTCGCCACGACCGGGCCGTCGATCGGCGCCCTCGCGGCGAAGCAGGCCGGCACGCAGGCGCTCGCCGCGGCCATGCCCGCCAATCCGCTGAAGCCGCTCGACCACGGGCTGGTCGCCGGCCACATGCCCGCGGAGGGCCCGAACGCGAAGCCCCCGTCGGACGGCGTCGGCGGCAGCACGCTCAGCGAGACCAACGCGTCGGACAAGGTCGGCACCGGCGTCGTGCCTGGCCTCAACGCCAACCAGGGCACGCTGGACGGCGCGCGCGTCGATTCCGGCGGCCAGGCACTCACGACGAACCAGGGCGTGCTCGTCGCCGACAACCAGAACTCGCTGAAGGCCGGGCTGCGCGGGCCGACGCTGCTCGAGGACTTCATCCTGCGCGAGAAGATCACGCACTTCGACCACGAGCGCATCCCCGAACGCATCGTGCACGCGCGCGGCTCGGCGGCGCACGGCTACTTCGAGTGCGACGTCGCGCTCGGCGACATCACCAAGGCCGCGCCCTTCGCCGAGAAGGGCAAGCGCACGCCGCTGTTCGTGCGCTTCTCGACGGTGGCCGGCGAGCGCGGCTCGACCGACACCGCGCGCGACGTCCGCGGCTTCGCGGTGAAGTTCTACACCGACGAAGGCAACTGGGATCTCGTCGGCAACAACATCCCCGTCTTCTTCATCCAGGACGCGATGAAGTTCCCCGACCTCATCCACGCGGCCAAGCCCGAGCCGCACCACGGCATGCCGCAGGCGGCGACCGCGCACGACACGTTCTGGGACTTCGCCTCGCTGTCGCCCGAGACCGCGCACATGCTGATGTGGGCGATGTCCGACCGCGCGATCCCGCGCAGCTACCGCATGATGCAGGGCTTCGGCGTGCACACGTTCCGCCTCATCAACGCGGCGGGCGAGTCCCGCTTCGTCAAGTTCCACTGGACGCCGTCGGCCGGCACGCATTCGCTGGTGTGGGACGAGGCGGTCAAGCTCTCCGGCTGCGACTCCGACTTCCACCGCCGCGACCTGTGGGAGGCGATCGAGGCCGGCCACTATCCGGAGTGGACGCTGGGCCTGCAGGTCTTCACGCAGGAGCAGGCCGACGCTTTCTCGTTCGACGTGCTCGACCCGACCAAGCTCGTGCCCGAGGAGCTCGTGCCCGTGGTGCCGGTCGGCCGCATGGTGCTCGACCGCAACCCCGACAACTTCTTCGCCGAGACCGAGCAGGTCGCGTTCTGCACCGCCCAC
>JASLEM010000434.1 GCA_030151165.1 Burkholderiaceae bacterium | reverse complement strand
GTCTCTATGAAACCCGGCGCGACGCAGTTGACGGTGATGCTGCGGCTGCCGAGCTCGCGTGCCAGCGCGCGCGTCATGCCCGCGACGCCGGCCTTCGCGGCGGCGTAGTTGGCCTGGCCCGGGTTGCCGCTCGCGCCCACGACGGACGTGATGTTGATGATGCGGCCGAAGCGCTGCTTCATCATCGGGCGCATGACCTCGCGCGACATGCGGAAGACGGACTTCAGGTTGGTGTCGGCCACCGCGTCCCAGTCGTCGTCCTTCATGCGCATGGCCAGGCCGTCGCGCGTGATGCCGGCGTTGTTGACGAGCACGTGCAGCCCGCCGTATTCCTTGACGATGCCGTCGACCAGCGCGCTAACGCCCGCGCCGTCGTTGACGTCGAGCTTGACGCCCTTGCAGCCGGAATGCCCGGCCAGCGCCTCGGTGATCGCCTGCGCGCCGGCGTCGCTCGTCGCGGTGCCGATCACGCGGTAGCCGCGCGCGGCGAGCTCGGTCGCGATGGCGCGGCCGATGCCGCGCGAGGCGCCGGTGACCAGCGCGGTCTGGACGTTGCCGTCGTTGAGATCGCTCATGCCAGCAACCCTTTCACTTCGGCCAGCGTGGCCGGGTCGAAGATCGACGCCGACACCAGCGTCGCGTCGATGCGCTTGACCGTGCCGGCCAGCACCTTGCCCGGCCCGCACTCGATGATGTGCGTGAGGCCGCGGCCGCGCAGCGCCTCGACCACCTCGACCCAGCGCACCGGGCCGGCGGCCTGGCGCACCAGCGCGTCGCGGATCGCGGCGGCGTCGGCGGGCGAGGCCACGTCGATGTTGTTGATCACCGGAATCGCCGGCGCGTGCAGCGTGACCTCGGCCAGCGCCTGCTGCAGGCGCAGCGCGGCGGGCTTCATCAGGCTCGAATGGAACGGCGCGGACACCGGCAGCGGCAGCGCGCGCTTCGCGCCGGCGGCCTTGAGCATCTCGCAGGCCTTCTCGACGCCGGCCTTGGTGCCGGCGATCACGGTCTGCTTCGGGTCGTTGAAGTTCACGGCCTCGACCACCTCGCCGCTCGCCTCGGCGGCGGCCTGGCAGCCGTCGCGCACGGCCTGCGCGTCGAGGCCCAGGATCGCGGCCATCGCGCCGGCGCCCACCGGCACGGCTTCCTGCATCGCGCGGGCGCGCAGGCGCACCAGCGGCAGCGCGTCCGACAGCGTCAGCACGCCGGCGGCGACCAGCGCGCTGTACTCGCCCAGCGAGTGCCCGGCCACGGCGGCCGGCACGGCGCCGCCCTCGGCGAGCCAGGCGCGGTAGGCCGCGATGCCGGCGGTCAGCATGACGGGCTGCGTGTTGGTCGTGAGGTCGAGCTGGTCCTTCGGGCCGTCATGGATCAGGCGGCCGATGTCCTCGCCGAGCGCAGCGGAGGCTTCCTGCAGCGTCGACACGACGGCGGGATGGTCGCCCCAGGCGTCGAGCATGCCGACGGCCTGCGAGCCTTGTCCCGGAAAAACGAATGCGAATGCGGTCATGGTCTCGAAGTCTTTGTTGTTGTCTCTCGATGGAGTCCCGGTCGTCGCCCGAGCGCGGCGCGCGGGCGAAGCGCCCATTGTCGGCGTTTCGCCAGCCTTCGGCGAGTCGGTCGGCGCTCGGCGATCGCTCAGTAGTCGACCAGCGCCGCACCCCAGGTGAAGCCGCCGCCGACGCCTTCCAGAAGCAGGCGCTGGCCACGCTGGATCTGGCCCGTGCGGACGCCAACGTCGATGGCCAGCGGGATCGACGCCGCCGACGTGTTGCCGTGCTCGCCCACCGTCACGATCACGCGGTCCGCAGGCAGCTTCAGCTTGCGGGCCGTGCTCTGCATGATACGGATGTTCGCCTGGTGCGGTACCAGCCAGTCGACGTCGGACGTCGTGCGTCCGGCCATCTCCAGCACTTCGTGTGCCACGTCGCCCAGCACGCCGACGGCGAGCTTGAACACGGCCGGGCCGTCCATCTTCAGCAGCGGATCGCCGAAGACCTGGCCGCCGTTGACGGTGCCGGGGGTGCACAGGATGTCGAGATGGCGGCCGTCGGCATGCAGCTTGGTGGCCACGACGCCGGGGGTGTCGCTCGCCTCGAGCACGACCGCGCCGGCGCCGTCGCCGAACAGCACGCAGGTGGTGCGGTCGTCGAAATCGAGCAGGCGCGAGAACACTTCCGAGCCGATCACCAGCGCGCGCTTCGCGCCGCCGGTCTTGATCATGGCGTCGGCCACGCTCAGCGCGTAGATGAAGCCGGAGCACACCGCCTGCACGTCGAACGCCGCGCAGCCGTGCACGCCGAGCTTGCGCTGGACGATGCTGGCCGTCGACGGGAAGATCATGTCGGGCGTGGACGTCGCGACGATGATCAGGTCGACGTCGGCCGCCGTGCAGCCCGCGGCCTCGAGGGCGCGCCGCGCGGCGGCGGTGGCGAGGTCGCTCGCGTGCACGTCGTCGGCGACGAAGTGGCGCGCGCGGATGCCGGTGCGTTCGACGATCCACTCGTCCGAGGTCTCCACGCCCCGCTTGGCGAGCAGCTCGACGAGGTCGTCGTTGGACAGGCGGCGCGGGGGCAGGTCGCTGCCGGTGCCGGCGATGCGGGAATAGGTCGGGATCTGGCCGGTCATGCAGCTTGGGCGACAGCCTCGCCGTTGGTCGGGGGCAGGCCTTGCATGGTGTCCACGATGCGGTCGTGCACGCCATCGAGCAGGCGATTGCGGGCGGCGTCATGGGCGCGTGCGAGCGCCTGGCCGAACGAGTAGACGTCGGCGCCGCCGTGGCTCTTGAAGACGAGGCCCTTCAAGCCGAGCAGCGCGGCGCCGTTGTAGCCGCGCGGGTCGATGCGCTGGCCGAAGCG
>JASLEM010000423.1 GCA_030151165.1 Burkholderiaceae bacterium | reverse complement strand
CTTCGACGGCTTGCCGAAGTAGGTCAGCGACGCCGCCTCGAAGCCGTACGCGTGCTGGCCCAGGTAGATCTGGTTCATGTACAGCTCGAGGATCTGGTCCTTCGAGAGCGCGCGCTCGATCTTCATCGCGAGCAGGACTTCCGCGAACTTGCGCGAGTACGACTGCTTGCGGCTCAGGAAGAAGTTGCGCGCGACCTGCTGCGTGATCGTCGACGCGCCCTGCTTGCGCCGGTGCAGCAGGTTCTCGAAGAACGCCCGCGTGATGCCCTTGAAGCTGACGCCGCTGTGCGAGTAGAAGTCGGCGTCTTCCGTCGAGATCAGCGCCTGCTGCAGGATCTTCGGGAACTCGCCGATCGGCACGAAGCGGCGTCGCTCGGAGCCGAACTGCGCGAGCTCGATGCCGTCGCGCGTCATGATCTCGAGCGGCTGGCGCGGCTGGTAGTGCGTGATCTCGTCCAGCTCGGGCAGGCCGGCGTTGACGACGACCGCCGCGGTGGCCACCGCCACGAACAGCGCGGCGACGACCAGTCCACCGATCCACGCGGTGGTGATCCATTGTTGCTTTGTCGGCTTCTTGAACACGGTGCGGGCCGCCGTCGGGCGGCAGGAAAGACAAGGAGCGGACTTTAAGCCACGCGGACGGCATGGCCACTGCCGGGCAGTACCGGGATGCGCGCGGCCAGCGCCGCGCCCTCGAAGGCATCGCGCAACGATACGACATCCCGCCGGCGCGCCCGGCGCGGCGTCGTTCGACGGGCCTGCATGGCCGCCGGCGTGCTTCAATCCCCACGTCGAATTAGGGGGGTGCCATCGGGGTTTGTACTTAACCGGTTTGGAGTTCGTGTGCGAAAGTGCACGCCCGATCAGCGTTCGACGCCCGATCGGTCGCCGCTCCCCATTTCGGGGTGGTTTTCTTGCGAGCCGCCGCCGCTTAGTCTTGCCGCCGTACGGCCTTGTGGCCTGCTTCGTTCAATCAAGAGGGATGGTTCCACCATGAACACGATCAAGAAACTCGCCGTCGCGGTCGCCGCGGCAGCCCTGGCGGCCGGCGCCCAAGCGGCTTCGGTCTACAGCAACAACTTCGGCAGCGTCGACCAGCAGACCGACACGTCGATCACCGCGACGTTCACGGCCCCGGCCGGCGCCGCCGGCGCGACCTTCACGCTCGACGGCTTCAACTCGCTCGACGGCGACAACTTCTACATCGACATCTTCACGCTGAACGTCAACGGCACGGACGTCTTCTCCGGCACGTGGAACCTCGGCGGCGGCGGCACCGACCGCATCCTGTCGGGCCCGGCGGGCGCGACGGCCGTCAACAACGGCAACCAGACGGTCAGCGTCTTCGTGCCGATCTCGCTGCTGGCCGGCTCGAACTCGCTGACGTTCAGCTACAGCTCGCCCGACGCGTTCGAAGGCTCGAGCCGCGCCGGCTTCCAGGGCATCGGCGACGAAGGCTGGGGCCTCGGCCAGGTCAACGTGGCCAGCGCCGTGCCGGAACCCGCGTCGGTCGGCATGCTGCTCGCCGGCCTCGCCGCGATGGGCGGCCTCGCCCGCCGCCGCGCGCGCAAGCTGCAAGGCTGAGCGCACCTGCGCATGGCGAAACGGCCCGCCAGCGCGGGCCGTTTTTCATGGGCGGACGCCATCGCGTCGCGTCACACCGGCAGCAGGCGCGTCAGCTCGCGGCTGGCCTGCATCAGCCGGTTACCGAGCATCGCGCTGCGCGCCGGCCCGAGGCGCGAGCGCAGCGCGGCGATGCTGATCGAGGCGACCGGCGCGTCGTTGGCGTCGTAGACCACCACGCCGATCGCCCAGCTGTCCTCGAACACCATGCCCGGCTGCAGGCAGTAGCCGCGCTCGCGCGTGTCGCGCACGAGCGCGAGGATCGCGCGGTCGGTGCAGCGCGGGAACTTCTCGGCGCGCAGCGCGGCGTTGCGCGCGAGGACGTCGGCGACGGTCTCGTCCGTCAGCGCCGCGAGGATCGCGCAGCTGCCGGCGCCGATGCCCAGCGGCCAGCGGTCGCCCGGCTTGATCAGCTGGTTGCGGATCGGGAAGTCGCCCTCGTCGCGCGACAGGCAGATGCTCTCGTGGCCGTGCAGCACGGTGAAGAACACGGTGTCGCCCGACTCCGCGGCCAGCGCGCGTAGCATCGGCGCGGCCTGGCGCTGCAGCTCGTAGCTCGGCTCGGCGGCGAGCCCGACCGCGAAGGCTTCGGGCCCGAGCCGGTAGCGGCCGCTGCCGCGGTCGTGCAGCACGAAGCCCTCGTCGACCAGCGTGCGCGTCAGGCGGATGGCGGTCGTCTTGTTCAGCGCGAGGCGGTGGCCGATCTCGCCCATGCGCAGGCCGCCGGGGCCCGCGCGCGTGAGCAGGCGCAGCACCGCGAGGCCGCGGCGCAGCGTCTGCGCGCCGGCGGTCTCGGGACGCTCCGGCTCGGAGGCCGGCGAGGGGGCCTCGACGCCGGCCGCGGGCTCGACCAGGCGCAGCATCGGCCGGGGTTTCATTTGGCGCCGGCCGCCGACGCGTTGCGGCGCAGCGTGGGCAGGCCCACGCCCGCGGCGTCGAAGCCGCCGTCCACCGCGAGGAACTG
>JASLEM010000406.1 GCA_030151165.1 Burkholderiaceae bacterium | reverse complement strand
GGCCGCATGGACCGCGCTCGCGAGGCCGGACAGCGCGGGCGGCAACGCGATGGCCGGCCCGCCGACCGTCAGCACCGCGAAGCGCCCGCTGGCCAGCACCGCGTGCAGCCGGTTGAATTCGCCTGCGGCGAGCGGCGCGTCGGGCGCGCGCTCGCCGCCGGCCGGGTGGCGCGCGGCGCCGTGCGGCGTCGAGGTCAGCGGGCTGTCGGGGTAGTGCAGGTCGACCTCGGTGAGCTGGTCGACAAGGCGCTGGCGCAGCGCCGGGATGTGGCCCAGCGCGCCGGCCGCGATCGAGCGCAGCTGCTGCAGCAGCGGGTGGCTGACCAGCGCGACCCGCGTCATGTTGCCGGCGTTGCGCAGCACCTGCTCGCCGACGCCGCTGCGCTCGGGCGAGTAGCTGTCCAGCAGCTCGGCGCGCGCATGGCCGTGGCACACCAGCGCGAGTTTCCACGCGAGGTTGAGCGCGTCCTGCATGCCGGTGTTCATGCCCTGGCCGCCGGCGGGGCTGTGGACATGCGCGGCGTCGCCGGCCAGGAAGACGCGGCCGTAGCGGTAGTCCCGCACCTTGCGCTCGTTGATGCGGAAGCGGCTCATCCAGACCGGGTCGTGCGCGCGCAGGCCGTGCGGGCCGCGGGCATCGAGCAGCGCCTGCACCTCGGCGAGGCCCGGGTCGGGCGATCCGGCGGCGTCGTGGGTGGCGTCGTGGGTGTCGGCGATGACGCGGAAGCGGTCGCCGCCGATCGGGAAGAAGGCGAGGATGCCGTGCTGCGACCAGCAGATCGTGAGCTCGTCGCGCGGCAGGTCGCCGTCGAGCCGGACGTCGGCCAGCACCCAGTTCGACGGCAGTGTCTCGCCGTCGAAGGTCGCCGCGGCGAGGCCGTGGCGCACGGTGCTGTGCGCGCCGTCGCACGCGGCGAGCCAGTCGGCGCGCAGCGATTCCTCGCGGCCGTCGGCGTGGCGCAGCAGGGCGGCGACGCCGGCGCCGTCGTCCTCGAACGAGACGAGCTCGACGCGCCGCTCGACGCGCACGCCGAGCCGCTCGACCTGCTCCTCGAGCAGCCGCTCGGTCTCGCTCTGCGGGATCATCAGCGCGTAGTCGAACGCGCTGCGTGCGTCGGACAGCGGCACGTGCACCAGCAGCTTGTCGTCGGCCACGATGCGCGCGCCGACCGCCTTCATGCCGGCGTCGACGAAGCCTCGGGCGCAACCCTGGATGTCGAGCAGCTCCAGCGTGCGCGGCCACAGCACGAGCGCCTTCGACTTGTCGGTGCGCTGCGCCGACTTCTCGACGATGCGCACGTCGACGCCGCGGCGCCGGAGGGCCATCGCCATCGTGAGGCCCACGGGGCCGGCGCCGACGATCAGGACGGGGGTGTTCATTCGGATGCTCCTGCGGTGTCGCGGGGTCTTGAAGTAGACTGGATGATAACTAATTTGAATTCAAATTCAAACTAAGCCCGCCGTCAATTTCCCTCATCGACTTCACGATCCCGATCGACCATGCCGACGTCCGCCAAGCCGACCGCCGCCGCCAGGAAGTCCGTCGCCGCCAGGCCTGCCGCGCGCGCCAGCCGCACCGATGGCGCCGCCACGCGCCAGCACCTGCTTGACATCGCCGGGCAGGTCTTCGCGCAGCACGGCCTGGCGGGCGCGACGAGCAAGGAGATCTGCGAGCGCGCGGGCACGCCGCTCGCGTCGGTCAACTACCACTTCGGCAGCCGCGAGGCGCTTTACGAGGCGGTGCTGATCGAGGCGCATCGCCAGCTGGTGGGGCTGGACGAGCTGGTGGCGATGACGGCCGGGCTCGACGGGCCGCGGGCGAAGCTGCGCGCGATCGTCGGCCACCTGGCCGGCCTGTCGACGCGCGCCGATACCCCGTGGGGGTTCCGCGTGATGCTGCGCGAGGTGCTGTCGCCGTCGCCGGCGATCCCCGCGTTGGTCGACAAGGCCATCCAGCCCAAGGCGGCGCTGGTGCTCGGGCTGGTCGGCGAGCTGCTGGGGCTGCCGCCCGCGCACCCGGCGGTGCAGCGCGGCGTGATGTTCACGGTGCTGCCGTGCATCGCGATGATGGTGGCGCCGCGCGAGATGCAGATGCGCCTGCTGCCGGCCGCGGCGAAGGGCGGCGAGGGCCTCGTCGCCGACTTCGTGGACTACACGATGGCCGGGCTCGACGCGCTGGCGCAGGCGCATCGCGCGCCCGCTGCCGCGCCCGCCCGCGCGGGACGCGGCGCGCGCGCCGTCAGGCCGGGACGGTGAAGCCGGCGGCCTTGTAGACGGCCTGGATCGTGTCCTTGCCGACGCGCTCCTCCATCTGGCTGTGGACGACGAACATGGCCTTCTTCCATTCCTCCTTCTCGGCCGGCGTCAGCTGGTAGACGACCGTCTTGCCGCTCGCCTTGATCTCGTCGAGCGCCTTCTGGTTCTCGCCGACGGCGATGTCGTTGGCGTAGGTCGTCGCTTCCTTCATGCAGGCCTCGAGGATGCCGCGGATGTCGTTGGGCAGGCCCTCCCAGAACTTCTTGTTCACGACGACCGCGTACGAGATGTGGCCGTGGTCGGAGATCGTCGTGTTCTTCTGCACCTCGTAGATCTTCTGCGTGTACATGTTGGACGGCGTGTTCTCGCAGCCGTCGATCACGCCCGACTGCAGGCCCTGGTACAGCTCGCTGAAGGCCATCACCTGCGGGATCGCGCCGAGCGAGCGCATGTTGGCGTCGAGCACCTTGGAGCTCTGGATGCGCAGCTTCAGGCCCTTGAAGTCGGCGACGTGGTGCAACGGCCGGTTCGCGCTCATGATGTCGAAGCCGTTGTCCCAGTACGCGAGGCCCATGATGCCCTTTGGCTCGAGCTTGCGGAACAGCTGCGCGCCGACCGGCCCCTCGGTGACCGCGCGGAACGACGGCGTGTCCTTGAAGATGTAGGGCAGGTCGAAGACCTCGAACTCCTTGACGCCGAGCGGCCCGAACTTGGCGAGCGACGGCGCGAGCATCTGCACCGAGCCGAGTTGCAGCGCCTCGAGTTCTTCCTTGTCCTTGTACAGCTGGCTGTTCGGATAGACCTCGACCTTCACGCGGCCCTTGGTGCGTTCCTCGGCGAGCTGCTTGAAGCGGTCGGCGCCCTTGCCCTTGGGCGTGTCGGGCGCGACGACATGGCTGAACTTGATGACGATGGGCGCGTCGGCGGCCTTCGCGGCCGGCAGCAGGGTGGCGGCGCCGAGCGCGGCGGCGCCGGCCAGGACGTCGCGGCGATTGATCTGACGATTCATGAGGGCGTGTCTCCAGTGTTGTTCGAATCGGAAACGACGACTCTGCGCCGCCGCGCTGGCTTCGGCAATTGCGGAAAACCGAAACAGGCGTTCTCGGTTGCTTAAGCCCGTCTGAGGCCGCGCTTAATCGACCGCCGTTAACGCCAACCAAAGACGCGCTTCGCCAATGGTGAATTGCCGCATGTGCCCTGGCGGCGCAAAGTCCGGGCCTTCCGTGGCAGACCGGAACGACATGACAACCACAACGACCCCCGACGCTTCGCTCGACCACCTGCGCGACTGGATCGGCCGCGCCGAGCGCCGCAGCGACACCCTCGCCGCCGCGCCGCTGGCGGGGCTGGCCGCGACGCTCGACCGCGAGGCCGAGCTCGACCCGATGCCCGGCTCGCCGCTGCCGCCGCTCGCGCACTGGCTCTACTTCCTGCCGAAGGCGCTGCAGCGCGAGACCGGCCCCGACGGCCATCCGAAGCGCGGCGGCTTCCTGCCGCCCGTGCCGCTGCCGCGCCGCATGTGGGCCGGCGGTCGGCTGCAGTTCGAGCGCGACCTGCGCGTCGGCGACGAGGTCGAGCGCCGATCGACGATCGCGAAGGTCGACGCGAAGCAGGGCCGCAGCGGCGCGCTCGTCTTCGTCACGGTGCGCCACGAGATCGGCGACGGCCACGGCGTCGCGCTGACCGAGGAGCACGACATCGTCTACCGCGACAACCCCGACCCGTCGGCCGCGCCGGTGACGCCCGCGATGGCGCGCACCGACGAAGCGTTCTCCTGCACGATCGTCCCCGACCCGGTGCTGCTGTTCCGCTATTCCGCGCTGACCTTCAACGGCCACCGCATCCACTACGACCGGCCGTACGTCACCGGCGTCGAAGGCTACCCCGGCCTGATCGTGCACGGCCCGCTGATCGCCACGCTGCTGGTCGACCTGCTGCGCCGCGAGCTGCCCGACGCGCGGCTGCGCGCCTTCTCGTTCAAGGCCGCGAGCCCGCTGTTCGACATCCACCCGTTCACCGTCTGCGGCCGGCGCGAGGCCGACGGCCACGTCGCGCTGTGGGCGCGCGACCACCAAGGCCACCTGGCGATGCAGGCCCGCGCCGACCTCGCGTGACGCGCGCGACCCACGACGACAACGACAACGACAACGACAGCGACGAGACACCCATGCTCAAGCAGACCGCCGACCAGTACCAGGACATCCGCGACGCCGTGCGCGCGCTGTGCGCCGAGTTCCCCGACGAATACCACCGCAAGGTCGACGAGGCGCGCGGCTACCCCGAGGCCTTCGTCGACGCGCTGACGAAGGCCGGCTGGCTCGCCGCGATGATCCCGGCCGAGTACGGCGGCTCCGGCCTGGGCCTGGCCGAGGCGACCGTCGTGATGGAGGAGATCAACCGCAGCGGCGGCAACTCCGGCGCGTGCCACGGCCAGATGTACAACATGGGCACGCTGCTGCGCCACGGCAGCGAGGCGCAGAAGCAGCTGTACCTGCCGAAGATCGCGAGCGGCGAGTGGCGCCTGCAGTCGATGGGCGTGACCGAGCCGACGACCGGCACCGACACGACGAAAATCAAGACGACCGCGGTGAAGAAGGGCGACCGCTACGTCGTCAACGGCCAGAAGGTCTGGATCTCGCGCATCCAGCACTCCGACTGGATGATCCTGCTCGCGCGCACGACGCCGCTCGCGGACGTGCAGCGGAAGTCGGAGGGCATGTCGATCTTCATGGTCGACCTGCGCCAGGCCGAGAAGAGCGGCATGACGGTGCGGCCGATCGCCAACATGGTCAACCACGAGACCAACGAGCTGTTCTTCGAGAACCTCGAGATCCCGGCGGAGAACCTGATCGGCGAGGAAGGCAAGGGCTTCAAGTACATCCTCGACGGCCTCAACGCCGAGCGCACGCTGATCGCGGCCGAATGCATCGGCGACGGCTACTGGTTCATCGACCGCGTGACGAAGTACGTCGGCGAGCGCGTCGTGTTCGGCCGGCCGATCGGCCAGAACCAGGGCGTGCAGTTCCCGATCGCCGAGAGCTACATCGAGGTCGAGGCCGCGAACCTGATGCGCTGGGAGGCGTGCCGCCTGTTCGACGCGCACCAAGCCTGCGGCGCCCAGGCCAACATGGCCAAGTACCTCGCGGCCAAGGCGAGCTGGGAGGCCGCCAACGCATGCATCCAGTTCCACGGCGGCTTCGGCTTCGCCAACGAATACGACGTCGAACGCAAGTTCCGCGAGACGCGCCTCTACCAGGTCGCGCCGATCTCGACCAACCTGATCCTGTCGTACGTCGCCGAGCACGTGCTCGGGTTGCCGAGGAGCTTCTGACATGCGGCCGCTCGAAGGCATCACCGTCGTCACGCTCGAGCACGCGATCGCCGCGCCGTTCTGCACGCGCCAGCTGGCCGACCTCGGCGCGCGCGTCATCAAGGTCGAGCGGCCCGGCGTCGGCGACTTCGCCCGCGCCTACGACGCGCGCGTCAACGGCCTCGCGTCGCACTTCGTCTGGACGAACCGCTCGAAGGAGAGCCTCACGCTCGACCTGAAGCATGCCGACGCGCCCGACGTGCTGGGCAGGCTGCTCGCGAACGCCGACGTGCTGGTGCAGAACCTCGCGCCCGGCGCGGCGGCGCGGCTCGGGCTGTCGTACGACGCGCTGAAGGCCGCGCATCCGCGCCTGATCGTCTGTGACATCTCCGGCTACGGCGACGATCCCGAACACCCCGGGCCGTATCGCGACAAGAAGGCCTACGACCTGCTGATCCAGAGCGAGGGCGGCTTCCTGTCCGTCACCGGATCGCCCGACGAGCCCGCGAAGGCCGGCTGCTCGATCGCCGACATCGCCGCCGGCATGTACGCCTACTCGAACATCCTCGCGGCGCTGATCCGGCGCGGCAAGACCGGTACGGGGTGCCGTATCGACGTCTCGATGCTCGAGAGCATGGTCGAGTGGATGAGCTTCCCGATGTACTACGCGTTCGACGGCGCGCCGCCGCCGCCGCGCGCGGGCGCGTCGCACGCGACGATCTATCCGTACGGCCCGTTCGCGGCGGGCGACGGCCGCACCGTGATGCTGGGCCTGCAGAACGAGCGCGAGTGGAAGCTGTTCTGCGAGAAGGTGCTGCGCCAGCCGGCGCTCGCCGCCGACACGCGCTTCGACGCGAACGCGAAGCGCGTCGCGAACAAGCCGGCGCTGCAGGCGCTGATCACCGAGGCGTTCTCGTCGCTCAACGCCGAGCAGGTCGTCGAGCGGCTGGAGGACGCGCAGATCGCCAACGCCAACGTCAGCACGATGGCCGACGTCTGGGCGCACCCGCAGCTGAAAGCGCGCGGACGCTGGACGCAGGTCGGCACTTCGGCCGGGCCGATCCCGGCGCTGCGGCCGCCGGGCATGCCCGAGAGCTTCGATGCGCGCATGGACGACGTCCCCGCGCTCGGCCAGCACTCGGACGCCATCCTCGCCGAACTGGGCTATGCAGCGGACAGGATCGCGCAATGGCGCGACGCCGCCGCGATCTGAACAAGGACACCCCTCACATGACCGACGCCACCGCCACCGCCACCGACTTGTCCGACCCGACCCGGGCGCTCGCCGACTTCGCCGCCGGCCTGCGCTTCGAGGCCATCCCCGCCGCGGTGATCCGCCGCACCGAGGACCTGTTCCTCGACTGGTTCGCCTCCGCGCTGGCCGGCAAGAAGGCGCGGCCGGTCGAGACGATCGCGCGCTTCATCGAGTCGATGGGGCCGGTCGACGGCCCGAGCGAGATCCTCGTCCACCGGCGCGGCAGCAGCCCGCTGATGGCGGCCATCGCCAATGCCGCCGCCTCGCACTTCGCGGAGCAGGACGACGTCCACAACGGCTCGGTGTTCCACCCGGCGACCGTCGTCTTCCCGCCCGCGCTCGCGGTCGCGCAGGCGCTGCGCAAGTCCGGCAAGGAGCTGCTCGCGGCCTGCGTCGCGGGCTACGAGGTCGGCATCCGCGTCGGCGAGTTCCTCGGGCGATCGCACTACCGGATCTTCCACACGACCGGCACGGCCGGCACGTTCGCGGCGGCCGCGGCGGTCGGGCACCTGCTCGGGCTCGACGCCGCGCAGATGCGCCACGCGCTCGGCTCGGCCGGCACGCAGTCGGCCGGCCTGTGGGAGTTCCTGCGCGACGCCGCCGATTCCAAGCAGCTGCACACCGCGCACGCCGCCGGCGCGGGCCTGATGGCCGCGTACCTCTCGCGCGACGGCTTCACCGGCGCGACGCGGATCCTCGACGGCCAGCAAGGCCTCGCGGCGGGCATGTCCACCGACGCCGATGCGCGCAAGCTCGCCGACGGCCTCGGCACGCGCTGGACGCTCGCCGAGACCTCGTTCAAGTTCCACGCCGCCTGCCGCCACACGCACCCGGCCGCCGACGCGCTGCTGAAGGTGCTGGCCGACCACCAGCTGGCGGCGAGCGACCTGCGCAGCGTCACCGCGCTCGTCCACCAGGCCGCGATCGACGTGCTCGGGCCGGTCACCGATCCGCGCACCGTGCACCAGGCCAAGTTCTCGATGGGCACGGTGCTCGGGCTCGTTGCCGTCCACGGCCGCGCGGGGCTGGTCGAGTTCGACGCGCACTACCGGGACGCCGCGGTGCGCGCGGTGCACGACAAGGTCGCCATGCGGCTCGACGACGAGGTCAACACCGCGTACCCCGCGCGCTGGATCGGCAAGGTCGTCGTCGAGACCGCCGACGGCCGGCGCCTCGAAGGCCTCGTGCTCGACCCGAAGGGCGACCCCGACAACACGTTGAGCCGCGACGAGCTCGAGCACAAGGCGACGCAGCTCGCGCTGTACCGCGGCGGCGCGACGCGCGAGGAGATGCGCGGCGTGATCGAGCGCGTGTGGTCGCTGGCCGATGCGCCCGTCGTCGGGTCGTTCCTGAAGTGACGCGATGACCGGCCCCACCGACGCCGCGCCGCCGCGCTCGTACCTCTTCGTGCCCGGCGACCGGCCGGAGCGCTTCGACAAGGCGCTCGCGAGCGGCGCCGACGCGGTGATCGTCGACCTCGAGGACGCGGTCGCGCCCGATCGCAAGGACGCGGCGCGTAGCGCGGTCGCCGCGTGGCTCGACGCGGCCAGGCCCGTCGTGCTGCGCGTCAACGCCGTCGACACCCCGTGGTTCCGCGACGACCTCGCGTTGTGCCGCCACGCGGGCGTCGCGGCCGTCATGCTGCCCAAGGCCGAGCGCGTGGAGGATCTCGCGCGACTCGGCGACGGCGTCGCCGCGATCCCGCTCATCGAGACCGCCGCCGGCTTCGCGAACGTGCGCGCGATCGCGGCCGCGCGCGGCGTGCGGCGCGTCGCGTTCGGCGCGATCGATTTCCAGCTCGACCTCGCGATGCGCGCCACCTTCGACGACCTGCTGTGGTTCCGCTCGGAGATCGCGCTCGCGTCGCGCCTCGCGAACGTCGCCGCGCCGATCGACAGCCCGACCGTGGCGTTCGACGACCTCGCCGAGGTCGCGTCCGACGCGGCCCGCGCGCGCCGGCTGGGCTTCGGCGCGAAGCTGTGCATCCACCCGAAGCAGGTCGAGGCCGTCAACCGCGCGTTCAGCCCGGGCGACGCCGAGGTCGCGTGGGCGCGCCGCGTGATCGAGGTCGCGCAGGCGGGCGACGGCGCCGCCGTGGCGCTCGACGGCAAGATGGTCGACAAGCCCGTGATCCTGCGCGCGCAGGCGATCCTGCGCGAGCGGCGCTGACGTCCTACACTGCACGGCTCGGCGCGCCCGCCGCGCGAGCGCCGCCGCCTTGCAAGGAGACGTCTTGATCCCGAATCCCGTTCCGAATCCGGTCGTGCTGGTACTCATGGGGGTATCCGGCAGCGGCAAGACCACCGTCGCCGAAGTGCTCGCGAGCCGGTTGGGCTGGCAGTTCGAGGAAGGCGACGCGCTGCATCCGCAGGCCAACGTCGACAAGATGCACGCGGGCCACGCGCTGGACGACGCCGACCGCGCGCCCTGGCTCGCGAGGATCGCGGACTGGGTCGACACGCGACTCGACGCCGGCCAGAACGGCATCGTCACGTGCTCGGCGCTCAAGCGCGCGTACCGCGACCTGATCGCGCGCCGCGGGCAGGGCGTCGTGTTCGTCTTCCTCACCGGCGCGCGCGAGACCATCGCGACGCGGCTCGACGCGCGCCAGGGCCACTTCATGCCGCCCAGCCTGCTGCAGAGCCAGTTCGAGACGCTGCAGCCGCCGGGTGCGGACGAGCCGGAGATCCAGGTCGAGATCGGACCGGCGCCGGACGCCATCGCCGACGCGGTCATCGCGGCGCTCGGGCTGGCGGCCTGAGGCGCGGAGGGCGACACCATGGCTGCCATCGCCGCATCCGCCGCATCCGCTCCGGCATCGTCCGCGTCGTCGGCGGTGGGCGACGCCGTCCACCAGGCGCTGGGCGCGCACGACGAGCGCGTCCTCGTCGTCGCCGCCGTCGGCATCGCGATCCTCGTGCTGCTGATCGTCTGGCTGAAGATGCACGCGTTCATCGCGCTGACGATCGGCGCGCTGTTCGTCGGCCTCGGCTCGGGCATCCCGTTCGACAAGGTCACGGCGTCGTACGAGACGGGCGTCGGCGGCGTGCTGGGCTACGTCGGCGTGCTGATCGCGCTCGGCGCGATGCTGGGCAAGCTGCTGGCCGACTCCGGCGGCGCCGACCAGGTCGTCGACACGCTGCTGCGCGGCCGGCCCGCGACGCTGCCGTGGAAGATGGCGCTCATCGCCGCGATCATCGGCATCCCGATGTTCTTCGAGATCGGCCTCGTGCTGCTGATCCCCGTCGTGATGCTCGCGGTGCACCGCACGCGCGGCGCGGCGATGCGGCTGGGGATCCCGGCGC
>JASLEM010000319.1 GCA_030151165.1 Burkholderiaceae bacterium | reverse complement strand
GACGCGATCGTCGGCTGCGCGATGCCCGAAGGCGAGCAGGGCCTGAACTTCGCGCGCACCAGCGTTCTGCTGGCCGGCCTGCCGAATACGGTGGGCGGTATCACCGTGAACCGCTTCTGCGCGTCCGGCCTGTCGGCCGTGCAGATGGCCGCCGACCGCATCCGCGTGGGCGAGGCCGACGTCATGATCGCCGCCGGCGCCGAGTCGATGAGCATGGTGCCGATGAGCGGCAACAAGCCGTCGTTCAACCCGCACGTGTTCGACAAGGACGAGAACATCGGCATCGCCTACGGCATGGGCCTGACCGCGGAGAAGGTCGCCACGCAATGGAAGGTGTCGCGCGAGGACCAGGACGCGTTCGCGCTCGCCTCGCACCAGAAGGCGCTGAAGGCGATCGCCGCCGGCGAGTTCAAGGACGAGATCACGCCGGTCGAGGTCTTCACCCGCACGCCGAACCTGCTGACGGGCGAGATCGACGTCACGAGCCGCTTCGTCGACACCGACGAAGGCCCGCGCCCCGACACCTCGCTCGAAGGCTTGGCCAAGCTGAAGGCCGTGTTCGCGAACAAGGGTTCGGTCACCGCCGGCAACAGCTCGCAGACCAGCGACGGCGCCGGTGCGCTGATCCTCGTCAGCGAGAAGGCGCTCAAGCAGTTCAACCTGACGCCGCTGGCGCGCTTCGTGAGCTTCGCGTCGCGCGGCGTGCCGCCCGAGATCATGGGCATCGGCCCGATCGAGGCGATCCCCGCGGCGCTGAAGAACGCCGGCCTGAACCTGTCGCAGATGGACTGGATCGAGCTGAACGAAGCGTTCGCCGCGCAGGCGCTGGCCGTGATCAACACCGTCGGTCTTGACCGCTCGAAGGTGAACCCGATGGGCGGCGCGATCGCCCTCGGCCACCCGCTCGGCGCGACGGGCGCGATCCGCTCGGCCACCGTCGTCCACGCGCTGCGTCGCCACAACCTGAAGTACGGGATGGTGACGATGTGCATCGGCACGGGCCAGGGCGCCGCCGGCATCTTCGAACGCCTCTGATCGAGCGTTCCCTGACGGCGACAGGCAGTCACCGGATCGCGACCCGCGATTCGTCGGCCCTGTCGCCGTTTTCACGTCCGCGCCACGGCTTCGCGGACAATCCCAAGACAAGATTCACAGAGGTCCAGACATGAGCATCCGCACCGTCAACACGAACGGCGTCGCCGTCATCGAGATCGCGCGCCCCGAGAAGAAGAACGCGCTGACGCAGGCGATGTACACCGCGATGACCGAGGCGATCGTCGCCGCGGATGCCGACGCGTCGATCCGCGCGTTGCTGATCACCGGCCAGCCCGGCATCTTCACGTCGGGCAACGACCTCGAGGACTTCATGCAGCGTCCGCCCGCGGGCGAGGACTCGCCGGTGTTCCAGTTCATGAAGGCGCTGGCCGGATGCGGCAAGCCGGTCGTCGCGGCCGTCACCGGCGGCGCGATCGGCATCGGCACGACGCTGCTGCTGCACTGCGACCTGGTCTACGTCAGCGACGAGGCGCGCCTCGCGATGCCGTTCGTCACGCTGGGCCTGGTGCCCGAGTACGCGTCGAGCCTGCTGATCCCGCAGCGCGTCGGCCACGCGAAGGCGACCGAGCTGCTGCTGCTCGGCGAGCCCTTCAACGGCGAGACGGCCGTGGAGCTGGGCATCGCCAACGCGGTGCTGCCGGCCGCCGAGGTCGTGAACCACGCGCGCCGCATGGCCGAGCGCTTCAACGCGCTGCCGCCGGGCGCGGTGCGCGAGAGCAAGGCGCTGATGCGCCGCGGCCAGAAGGCGCTGGTCGACGAGACCATCGCCGTCGAGGCCGAGGTGTTCGGCAAGCGCCTGCGCAGCCCGGAAGCGATGGAGGCGTTCCAGGCGTTCTTCCAGAAGCGCAAGCCCGATTTCAGCAAGTTCTGACGTGTCGGCGGATCCGTCGGCCGCGTCGTTCGACGCGGTCGAGCCGCGCACGCGCCGCCGCCGAGCGGCTCGCCCCA
Source organism: Burkholderiaceae bacterium (assembly GCA_030151165.1). Next base: position 2,977 of record JASLEM010000319.1, on the reverse strand, counting down.
TGCCTTCCGTTCCCGTCACGCTCGCCCTGAAGCTCGCGTTGCTGCCCGTGCTCCTGAGCCAGGGCAGGCGCGTGCGCGCGCACGCGCTGCGGCTGCCGGAGGCGAGCGGCGAGCGCCGCGGCGTCGCGGGCAGCGGCACGGTGTCGCTGCGGGTGCTGATCGTGGGCGACTCGTCGGCGGCCGGTGTCGGCGTGGCGACGCAGGACGAGGCGCTGTCGGGCCAGCTCGCGCAGGCGCTGGCCGAGCGCAGCGGCGGGGCCGTCGGCTGGCAGCTGGTCGCCTCCAGTGGGCACACGGTGGGCGACGCGTGCGAGGCGCTGCGCGTCGCCGAACTCGAACCCGCCGACCTGCTGGTGACGGCGGTGGGCGTCAACGACGTCGTCGGCCAGACGCCGACGTCACGCTTCCTGCGCTCGCTCGACGAGCTCCACGCGCTCGCGGTCGCGCGCGCGGGCGTCACGCACGCGTGGCATTGCGGCGTGCCGAAGATGGGCGAGTTCCCGCTGCTGCCGGCGCCGCTGCGCTGGGTGCTCGGTCGCGACGCCGCGCATCTCGATCACGCGCTCGCGCGCCACCTCGCCGGCGACTCCAAGCGGCTGCATCTGCCGCTGCCGTCGACGCCGCAGCGCCCCGAAGGCGACAGCGGCCTGCCGGAGGGCTGGATGGCGCGCGACGGCTTCCATCCCGGGCCGCTGGGCTACCGCAACTGGGGGCGGCAGGTCGCCGAGGCGATCGGCTGAGCGCGCCCCGGCGCGGATCAGTCCTTCGGGATGCTGCGCGGCTTGCCTTCGCGGTCGATCGCGACGTAGGTCAGGTTGGCCTCGGTGACCTTGACGACCTGCATGTCGGCCGGGTTGCGTTCGGCGTAGACCTCGACGCGCACCGTGATCGACGTGTTGCCGATGCGTTCGACCGTCGCGTAGAAGCTCAGCAGGTCGCCGATCGACACCGGCTGCTTGAAGACGAACTGGTTCACGGCGACGGTGGTCACGCGGCCGCGCGACAGGCGCGCGGGCAGCACGGAGCCGGCGATGTCGACCTGCGCCATGATCCAGCCGCCGAAGATGTCGCCGTTCATGTTCGAGTCCGCCGGCATCGGCATCACGCGCATCACGAGCTCCTTGTCGGTGGGCAGCGTGGCGGGCGCGCGGGCGGCGGATTGCATTTCGGCGTGGGTCATCGTGAACTCATCTTGGCGGTCTGGTCGGATTGTCCATCAAAGGGTTTACCCTGTGGTGGCTTTCCCGCTGAGATCCGTCGATGTCCGTCCCTAAACTGCGACGTCGCGCACGGAGCACCGAACGTTCTTCATCGGAAATTCAAATCCGGGACGCAAGATCCAGACCGAATCACAAGAAACGCCGTCCGCGCGAGCGGACACGGCGAGGGTGAACGGGGCGGCCGTCGAGAGGCGGCCGCTTCCTTTCTTTGAGAGTCGAGGGCGCTTTCGATGCGGCGCACCGCACGGCGCGGGAGGTTTTCATGAGGGCGATCTTCGGGTTCGTCGTGGCGTCGCTGGCGGGCTGCGCGTCGCTGGCGATCGTCCGCTACGTGGACGACGGCGACGAGCGCGATCCGGCGATGGCGTACGTGCTGGTGTCCGCCTCGAGCACGCTGAACGGGCAGCGCCAATCCGCGATGGCCGGCGTGCTGGTGCGGATCGATCGCGACGGCTCGACGCACGAGATGAGCTTCACGATCCCGACCGGCCGGCCGCAGATCCTGGCGCTGCCGCCCGGCGTCTACTACGTCAGTGACGTGATCGGCGGCCCGCTCGGCTTCAAGTTCGATCGCGCCCAATCGCTGTTCTACGCGTCGCCCGGGCGGATCAACTACGCCGGCGACTGGATCTTCGTGTCTCAGGTCGCCTCCTCCGGGCATCCGAACGACCGCGAATACCAATACCGTGACGGCTTCCGTGCGGTCGACCGGCCCGAGCCGGAAGTGGGCGCGCAGTTCGCGCAGCGCTATCCGCGGTGGAGCGCCGCGCTGCCGCTCGTCCATACGCTCGTGCGAGCGCACTGACGCAAGGGCTCGAGGAACGCCGAGCGCGGCCGGCGCGTTCTTGTTATCGTGGCCGACGCCCCCACCTGCGTTCGCCATGCATCCGTCTCCTCCCACCACCGGCCCCGCGGCCGCGTCGTCCGCCGACGCGCGCGGCGACCTGTACACGCTCAAGCGCCTGCTCCCGTACTTCTGGGAGTACCGCGTCCGCATGGTCGTGGCGCTGCTGTTCCTCGTCGGCGCGAAGGTGGCCAGCGTCAGCGTGCCGCTGCTGCTCAAGCGGCTGGTCGACGCGCTGAACATCTCGACGGCCGACCCGCGCGCGCTGCTCGTCGTGCCGATCGGCCTGCTGCTGGGCTACGCCGGCCTGCGGCTGGCGACGACGCTGTTCACCGAGCTGCGCGAGCTCGTGTTCGCGCGCGCCACGTTCGGCGCGGCCAAGCGCGTGTCGCTCGAGACCTTCCAGCACCTGCACGCGCTGTCGCTGCGCTTCCATCTCGAGCGCCAGACCGGCGGCCTGACGCGCGACATCGAGCGCGGCACGAAGGCCTTGCAGACGCTCGTCTCGTACTCGCTCTACACGATCATCCCGACGCTGGTGGAGCTGTCGTTCGTGCTGGTGCTGCTCGGCTCGAAGTTCGACCTCGGCTACGTCTGGATCACGCTGTCGGCGCTGGTGCTGTACGGCGTGTTCACGATCACGATCACCGAGTGGCGCACGAAGTACCGCAAGGCGATGAACGAGCTCGACTCGAAGGCCAACACGCGCGCGATCGACGCGCTGCTGAACTTCGAGACGGTGAAGTATTTCAACAACGAGCAGTTCGAGTCCGCGCGCTACGAGCAGGGGCTCGAGGCGTTCCGCGGCGCGCAGATGAAGTCGCAGGGCACGCTGTCGATGCTCAACACCGGGCAGCAGCTGATCATCGCGTCCAGCCTCGTCGCGCTGCTGTGGCGCGCGACCGGCGGCGTC
>JASLEM010000310.1 GCA_030151165.1 Burkholderiaceae bacterium | reverse complement strand
CCTCGCGCCACGATCGCCGCGCCCCGCAGCGGGCGAGCCGTGCTGCCCACCGCGCGCGACCGCTGACGAGCGCTCAGCCGTTGCCCGCGCGCATGTCGTCGATCGACGCCTGCGTGAGCCACAGCAAGGTGTCGACATAGGTCACGATGCGCGACACCAAGGCCTCGCGCGGCCCCTCGCGCCACGCCTGCGAACCGTAGAACTCGTCCTGCTGCGCCTTCAGTTGCGCCAGGTCGGCGAACGAGCGCGCGAGGAAGTAGCCGTCCTCGTCATTCGCGACCGGCCCGTGCGCGATCACATCCATGCCGTACGCGCGCACCATCGGCATCGCACGGTCGAGCACCGCAGCGTGGAAATCCGCCCGCGTCCCGGGCTTCAACCTGTAGGCACGAATCTCGACGAGTCGCCGGATGGGTGACGATGAAGGCGGTGGTGTCGGGTTGGCGGTCATGGTGGGGGCGATCGATATCGCCGAGGTTGGCTTGTCGATGAAACGATCTTCGATCCGTCAGCGTGCCGGAGCGGACGCCGCGACAGCATCTCCGCTCACGCCACTTGCGGCCACAGGATCATCTGCGTGCAGCGGAACAGCGCGACGGTCTTGCCCGTCTCGCGATGCGTGACGTGGGCGTCCCAGACCTGCGTCGTGCGCCCCCGGTGCACCGCCGTCGCCACGCATTCCAGCGTGCCTTCGCGGGCCGTGCCGAGGTGGTTGGACTTCAGCTCGATCGTGGTGAACCCCGTCGCGCCCTCGGGCAGGTTGAGGATGCAGCCGTAGCCGCAAGAGGTGTCCGCGAGCGTCACGACGCTGCCCGCATGCAAATATCCGTTCGGCGCCATGAGCGCGCGCGACACGCTCAGCTCGGAACGCACCTCGGCGCTGTCGGCCTGGACGATGACGATGCCCAGGTGCCCGGGAAGGCCATCGGCGCCCATCCGGTTGAGGTCGTCGGGGGTGGGCTTGGGACGGGTGGCAGTCATGGCGGCGGGTCGATGGCATCGAAGCCGCGATTCTGCGGCAGCCCGCCTGGACGCGTGGCGCCGCTGGTTTGCACGGCCGGGCGGTCGATGTCGAATCGGCGACCTGCGGCCGCCATGCCGCCGCTCGCGCCAAGCACCCGGGTCTTCCGGCGGATCCACCCGCCACGCAGCCTGTCGGCGCCCGCTGCACTCCGTCGCGCCGGGATTGATCGAATCGCCGCGACGTCGCATCGTGGCGTCGTGGGCCATGCCGGCCGTCTCGCCCGAACTCTCGGGTGACGCCCCCGACACCCACGCCGTCCGACTTTTCGAAGGCTTGCATCATGATCGCGTTCGTCCTCTGGTTGCTGCTGTTCGTCTTCTGCTGGCCGCTCGCCGTGCTCGCGCTGGTGCTGTATCCGCTGGTCTGGCTGATCACGCTGCCGCTGCGCCTCGTGGGCATCGGCGTCGGCGCGGCGTTCGCGTTGCTGGCGGCACTGTTGTTCCTGCCGGCCCGCCTGCTCGGCCATCGACGCTGAGCCAGGCCGCGAGGTCGTCTCCCGCGCCGGCGAGGCGCTCGGCCGCCTGCTTCGCCACGCGCGGCTCGATCTCATTGTTCTTCCGTTGACCGGAAAGACGGCCGGCGAAATCGGCCGGAAATGAGGCCATCGGCGCTCGGGTGTTTTTCGCTGGCGTGCACAGAATCCATCGGTGTGTCCCGACGGTGGCCCAGCCCACTCACCATGCCGAGGTCTTCGACGTTTCGCCTTCTCTTCGCCGCGGCGCTCCTCGCCGCACCGCCGCGCGCGCACGCGGACTGCATCGACGACGCCGCGGCGCGCCACCAGGTCAACGCGCTTGTGCTGCGCGCGATCGGCTGGCGCGAGAGCCACCTGCAGCCACGGGCGATCGGACGCAATGCGAACGGCACGTCCGACACCGGTGCCTTCCAGATCAACGACATCCACCTGCCGGCACTTGCCCGGTTCGGCATCGACGCGACGGCGCTGTTGGACGGTTGCGTGTCGGCCGAGGTCGCGGCCTGGCACTACCGGCGGCAGGTCGACGCGTTCGGCAACACGTGGTCCGCCGTCGGCGCGTATCACTCGCGAACGCCGGCCTTGATGCGTCGTTACGCGAACGAGGTCGCGTCCACGCTGATGCAGTGGCACGTGTTGCCCGCCGGGCCGCCGCCGCTCGAGGGGTCGACATCGACGACGCCTCGACCACCGCCACGCCCTGGCCCGCGGCCGCCGCGAGAGACGACCGCGCGCGGCACCGACGATCTCGCCACCTTCAGTCCCCTCGCCTTCCACCCGTCCGATCGTTGACGGGCGTCGGCTCATTTCACGAAGCCTCCATGTCCGACATCCCCACGCTCCAGCAAACCCTGCAACTGCCGACCGACAAGCAGCACGGCATCGGCGCCGCCGTCAAGCACGCGCTGATGTTCGCGCCGTCGATGACGGACATCATGATCCACGAGGGCCAGGTCATCCGCGCCAAGTCGGCGCGCGGGACGTTGCCGCTGCACCAGCTGTTCTCGTCGATCGCGCCGTTCCTCGTCACCCGCGAGCACATCGTCACCTATCTCGCCGGTTACGTCGACGGCGCGATGCGACAGCACCGCGACGAGCGTGGCCAGCACGTGTCCGTGCAGGAATACTGGGACACGCGCATCAAGCCCGTGCTCGCGCGCCAACGCTCGGTCAACATCCGGCTCGACGGCCGCGGCGGCCATTCGCTGCGCTACAGCCTGTTCATGCACGGCACCGGCGAACTCGCGCTGGTGATGCGCATCACGCCGCCGGACATCACGCCGCTCGTCAACCTGAGCCTGCCGCACAACCTGGTGTCGACGCTCACCGAATCCACCAGCGGCTTCATCGTCATCACCGGACCCACCGGCTCGGGCAAGAGCGAGACCGCGATGTC
>JASLEM010000284.1 GCA_030151165.1 Burkholderiaceae bacterium | reverse complement strand
GGCGAATGGGGCATTCAGCGACTATCGCACGTCATGCGACGGATTTGAGGGGTTCCCAGTCGGAGATGAGCCGATGGAGGGTGGCGGCATCGACATCGCCCTTCAGGCGTTCGCGCAGCTCGCGGTCGGACAGCATTTCCGCGATCTCCGACAGGATCTCGAGGTGGCGCTGCGTGGCCGCTTCGGGCACCAGCAGGAAGATCAGCAGGCCGACGGGCTCGTCGTCCGGCGCGTCGAACGGGATCGGCTGCGCCACGCGCAGCACGGCGGCGAGCGGGTTCTTCAGGCCCTTGACGCGGCCGTGCGGCACGGCGACGCCGTGGCCGAGGCCGGTCGAGCCGAGGCGTTCGCGGGCGAACAGGTTGTCGGTGACCGTCGCGCGGGCGATCGCATGCTGGTTCTCGAACAGCACGCCGGCTTGTTCGAACACGCGCTTCTTGCTCGTGGCGTCCACGCCCACCTGGACGTTGGCAAGAGGGAGGATGGCTGCGAGACGGTTCATGAGGCGTTCCCGATGGGTGACCGGGGATCCATACGACGCCCGGCGGTCCCCGGGCAGGAAATCACCCGGCGATCCCGGGGTCGAACGTTCGATTATAGGAACCGCCCAACGCCGTGCGCACGCTGCAAGTGCGGCGCGCGCGCCGAAGTGCACCGGATTGCTGCGACGCAGCAACAAATTCACGATTTGACGGGGCCTGCAGGGTGTTTCGGCGCATCGCTCTAAACGCTTGAAGCGGGCTCGCGAAAAACCATGCTGTCGGATAGGGAACCGTTTCCAACTTTCGGCCAGGTGGCGCGCGCGTCCCGGAAACGAACAAGGCGGCCCGCGGGCCGCCTTGCAATCGATGTGCAGCGTTTTCCTGCGCTGCGGGGTTCAGGTTGCCGGCATCTCCGGCGCTTCCAGGCGCTTGCTGGTCGCATGGTGATGATCCTGCAGGCGGTCCTTGTAGCGACACACCTGCCGATCGAGCTTGTCCATCAGCTGGTCGACGGCGGCATAGAGGTCTTCATGCGCCTGCTCGACGAAAATGTCCTTCCCCTTGACGTGAAGGGTGACTTCCGCTTTCTGTCGACGTTCCTTTTCCTTGAGGTTTTCCACGGTCAGTAACACGTTCACGTCGACAACTGCGTCGAAATGGCGCGTGATGCGGTCCAGCTTGGTCAGGACGTATTCACGCAATGCCGGTGTCACTTCGAGATGATGGCCGCTGATCGTCAGATTCATCAGTGCCTCCTTTCAAGCGAGAGTTGCAAAAGACATGGCCCGGGCAACGAGGTCGACCGGGTCAACCGTCCCCTGGCCGTCGTCGACCTGATGGCCGGGGGACGAGTCCACTATGCTCCCCGCTCCTGGGTTTGACCAGCCTCGTCAAACGCCGAAACCCGGGTTATATTGAGAAGCTGACGGGGGTCGCGAAGGCCGAGCGGATGCCGGCCCGGGATGCACGCCACGGTGCCTCCGAGCGCCCTCTTCGACAGCCTGTTTTCCCCGGTGGATCGACGATTCCGGCGCCGCGCGCGTGACGCGCGAGGGCGCGGCCGTCCCGCCGCGGAATACCCCGTGAAACCATGCCGGCCAGGTCAGGTACCGGCGAAGAATCGCCCGGACGAGGAATTCTTCCGCTTTCGCATGGATGCACGCGGTAACGAATTTGTCGCCGGCCGGGCCGGCTACGGTCACGCGTTGCGCTGGAGCGTGAACTGCACCACGTCGGTATTGCCGGCGTCGAACGCCGCCTCGCAATAGCCGAGGTAGAACTCCCACAGGCGGATGAAGCGGTCGTCGAAGCCCTGGCGGCGCACGTCCTCGAGCCGCGTCATGAACGCGGCGCGCCAGCGGCGCAGCGTCTCGGCGTAGTCGGTGCCGAACGAGAACTGGTCGACGACCGCCAACCCCGCGGCCTGCGCGTGCTGCACGAACAGCGGCGTGCTCGGCAGCATGCCGCCCGGGAAGACGTAGCGCTGGATGAAGTCGGTCGAGCGGGCGTAGCGCTCGAACAGGTCCTCGCGGATCACGATCGCCTGCACGCAGGCCTTCGCGCCCGGCTTCAGCTGTTTGTGGACGGTCTGGAAATACGCGTCCCAGTATTCGCGGCCGACGGCCTCGAACATCTCGATCGACACCACGGCATCGAACGGACCGTCGTCGACGTCGCGATAGTCCTGCAGCCGCAGGTCGGCCTGGCTCGCGAGGCCCGAGCGCGCGAGGCGTTCCTGCGCATAGGCGAGCTGCTCGGTCGACAGCGTCACGCCGACGACGCTCGCCCCGTCGACCGCCGCCGCGCTCTCGGCGATCGCACCCCAGCCGCAGCCGATCTCGAGCAGGCGCTGGCCGGGTTGCAGGCCGGTGGCCTCGATCGCGCGGCGCAGCTTGGCGGTCTGCGCGTCGGCGAGCGTGCGCGCGAGGTCGCCGTCGAACAGCGCGCTCGAGTAGTTCATCGTCGGGTCGAGCCACAGCATGTAGAACGCGTTGCCGAGGTCGTAGTGCGCGCTGATGTTGCGGCGGCTGCCGCGGCGCGTGTTGCGGTTGAGCGCGTGCTGCAGGCGGTTCAGCAGCGAGCCCCACCACGAGCCGTAGACGGCCTTCTCGACGACATCCCGGTTGGCGAGCACCAGGCGCAGCAGGTCGGGCAGGTTCGGCGTCGTCCACTGGCCGGCCATGAAGCCCTCGGCGAAGCCGATGTCGCCGGTGCGCATCGTGGCCGGGAACACCGACCAGTCGTGCACGGTCATGGCCGCGTGCAGCTCCGGGTGCGTCGCACCGACGGCGTGGAGGGTGGCGCCGTCGGGCGTGTGCACGGTGAGCGTGCCCACCTTCAGCGCCGCGAGCAGCTTCAGGGCGGCGCGGGCCGTGGCGGGGGCGCGCGACGTCTTCGCGCGGGCGTCGTCGTTCGTCGACGGCTGGAGCGTTCCGGAACTCATGCGGGATTGTGGAGCGACGTCGCCTCCGCGGCAGTTGGGGACGACACCGATGCCGGCAGGGCCATGCCCGTCGCGTTGCGCGGATGCCCGGCCGAGGCGCCGTTCGTCCGCGACACGCCCGCTGCCGGCGGCGCCGGCTTGGGTACGAAGGCAACGCGCCGCAGCCACAGCCGCAGCGCGTGCCAGTGGATGCGCGCGACGATCACCGCCGTCATCGCCGGGAACGTCCACAGCGCGAAGCGCACCGCCTTCGCCGTCATCGGCTCGAGATGGCCGGAGACGCTCGTGACCACCAGCGGCGCGCCGTCGACGTGCAGCTCGATCCGCACCGCCGTCCGGCCGCGCCCGTCGCCCGAGCCGAGGTCGGTGCGCATGAAGCGGAACGCGTACTCGCCGCGCGTCTGGCAGAACGGCGAGACGTGGAACACCTTGCGCGCGTGCAGCGTGCGGCCGAACGCGAGGCCGTCGCCGTCCAGCAGGTAGCAGTGGCGCTCGCCGAACGTGTTGTTCACCTCGACGACGATCGCCGCCAGCGTGCCGTCGGCGCGGTGCGCGTACCAGAAGCTCACCGGCTTGAACGCGAAGCCGAACATGCGCGGGATGCAGTGCAGCCAGACCTCGCCGTCGGCGTCGGCGACGCCTTCGCGGGCGAGCAGCTGCTCGAGCCATGCGAGGCTGTCGGGGCCGCCGTCGCCGTGGTCGGCGTCGCGGAACCCGAACATCGCGCGGCGATTGCGCGCGAGCACGGCGTCGGGCCGGTCGCGCAGCGTGCGCATCGGCAGCAGCACGAAGCAGGTCGGGTAGGCGAAGCCGTGCTCGACCGGCGCGAGCCGCCGATGGCGGACCTCGCCGAAGCCGATCCGCGGGCCGACCAGCGGGTCGACCACCGGCGCCGAGCTGTTCGCAAGCATCACGCGGCCTCGCGCATCGGCACGTCGTCCCGCTCCGCGGGCTCTTGGGCGAGCAGGCCGGCGAGCTGGGCGTGGCGCGCGAGGATGTGGTCGGCGGCCAGCAGGCCCGAGCGCAGGCCGTCCTCGTGGAAGCCGTAGCCCGTCCACGCACCGCAGAACCATACGTGCGAGCGGCCCTGCAGCCCGGCGAGATGGCCTTGCGCGGCGATGGCGGCGCTGTCGAACACCGGGTGCGCGTAGTGGATGCGCGCCTGCACCGTCTCGGGCCGCGGCTCGTGCAGCGGGTTCAGCGAGACGATCACCGGCTGCTTCCACGGCAGCGGCTGCAGCAGGTTCAGCAGGTAGTGCAGGCAGACGCGGTTGTCGGCGGGGCCGGCCGCGCCGCCGCTCTCGTAGTTCCAGGCGGCCCAGGCCGAGCGGCGGCGCGGCAGCAGGCGCTCGTCGGTGTGCAGCACGGCCTCGTTGTCCTGGTAGCCGATCGCCGACAGCGTGCGGCGCTCGTCGGCGCTCGCGTCGTCCAGCATCGCGAGCGACTGCGGCGCGTGGCAGGCGAGGATCACGTCGTCGAAGGCCTCGGCGCCCTGCGCGGTGCGGACCACGACGCGCCCGCCGTGCGTCGCCGCGAGCGCCGGGTCGCGCGACACGCCCAGCACCGGCGAGCGCAGGCGCACCGTGCCGATGCGCGTGGCGAGCTTGTCGACGTACTGGCGCGAGCCGCCGCGCACCGTGTACCACTGCGGGCGCTCGCGCACCTGCAGCAGTCCGTGGTTGTGGCAGAAGCGGATCAGCGTGCCGACCGGAAACCGCAGCATCTGCGCCGTCGGGCACGACCAGATGCAGCCGATCATCGGCAGCAGGTAGTCGTCGCGGAAAGCGTTGCCGAAGCGGTTCTCCACCAGGAACGCGTCGAGCGGCTGCGCGAGCTGCGCGTCGGCGCCGCGCAGCGCGAGCTCGGTCGCGAGGCGGTTGAAGCGCATCAGGTCGACCAGCATGCCGTGGAAGCGCGGGCGCAGCAGATTGCCGCGGTCGGCGAACACCGTGTTCAGGTTCGTGCCGGCCCATTCGAGGCGGCCGCGCCCGAGCAGGCCGTCGCGCGGCGCCTGCACCGAGAACGACATCTCGGAGGCGGCGCATTCGACGCCGAGCTCCTCGAACAACGCGACCAGCCGCGGATAGGTGCGGCGGTTGAACACGAGGAAGCCAGTGTCGACGCCGTGCGTGACCGGGCCGTGCGCGCCGGGCAGCGTCAGGTCGACGGTGTGCGCATGGCCGCCGAGGCGCGCCTCGGATTCGAAGACGGTGACGTCGCAGGTGGGCGCGAGCCGGTGCGCGGCGCCCAGGCCGGCGATGCCGGAGCCCACCACCGCGATGCGGCGACGGGCGCTCAAGCGACGCTCCCGGCGGCGGTCGGCCGACGCGGGTGCGTCGAGCCACTGTAAATGTCGCTGCGCAGCGCCCCTGAGCGAACAAGGGAGGGAGGGAGGAGGAGAAGCGCTCGGGACGTTTCGCGGACGAATCGACGAAGCTGCGCAGCGAGAAAACGGATGGAGGGACCGCGGGAGACGCGGCTTCGCACGGGCTCCCTCGCCCCTGCACCCTCGTTATGAAGCGATTTTGCGCCGGAAGTTCCGCCGAGCACAGGGGCAGCCCGATCGATTCGAGGGGGATGCCGCCGCGCGGACGCGGCGCCCCGCGACGCCGTCGCGCCGTGGCCGTCTTGGACAAACTGGGGGGTCAGCGCGATCATTTTGGGTGAATTTGCCAGGGTGTCGACTGTTTGTCCAGGACAAACGGGAGAGATTGCGTTCAAATCGAGGGACGGGACGCGCCGTTGCGGAGGCGACTCGACACATTGAAATTTCGCGACCTGCCTGACATGACTACGGCGCTGCCCCTCCGAACGGATTCACCCGAGCCGCCCGCGGCCACCGCGCCGGACGAGACGTTGTTGTCGATCGCGGCCGTCGAGCGCGAAACCGGCCTCGGCAAGGACACCCTGCGCGTCTGGGAACGCCGCTACGGCTTTCCGCTGCCGCAGCGCGACGCCGCCGGCGTGCGCGGCTACCCGCGTGCGCTCGTCGAACGCCTGCGCCTGATCCGGCGCGCGCTGCTGAACGGCCAGCGGCCCGGCCGGCTGTTCGCGTTGCCCCCGCAGGAACTCGAGGCGGTGCTGGCGGCGATTTCCGCGCAGCCGCTGCATCCGTCGACGGAGGCGGACGTGCCCATGTCGCGCCGCGTTCCCGACGGCGAGTCCGCCCGGCGCGAGCCGCTGCCGCTGGCCGACGGGCTCGCCGCCCTGCGCGTCGGCGGCGCCGAGTCGCTGCGCCATTGGCTCACGCGCGGGCTCGCGCGCATGGGGCTGGCCTCGTTCGTCGTCGACGGCCTCGCGCCGCTGACGATCGCGATCGGCAACGCCTGGCTCGGCGGCGAGGTCGCCGTCTACGAGGAGCATCTCTACAGCGAGGCCGTGCAGTCGGTGCTGCGCAGCGGGATGTTGCCGTTCCAGGCCGGGCTCGAGGCGTCGGCGCCGCGCGTGCTGCTCACCACCGTGCCCGGCGAGGAGCACGGCCTGGGCCTGCTGATGGCCGAGGCGCTGATGACGCTGGAGGCGTGCCGCTGTCTGTCGCTGGGCGTGCAGACGCCGATCGCCGACATCGTCGCCGCCTGCCGCGCACACCGCATCGACGTCGTCGCGCTGAGCTTTTCCGAGAGCCTGCCCGGCCCGCAGGCCATCGCGGCGCTGCAGGACCTGCGCGCGCGCCTGCACGACGACGTCGCGATCTGGGCCGGCGGCGGCTCGCCAGCCCTGCGGGTCTCCCGCCTGCCCGGGATCCAGGTGATGTCGCGGCTCATGGACATCGTCGACGCCGTCGCGCTCTGGCGCAGGGATTCCAGCGAAAAGTCGGATTGACCGGGCTTTTTCAGGGCGATTCCGGTGCTCGGCCGAGAGTCGTTCGGTATCCTTGGCCCTTTTTGTCGCAAAGAAGCCACCCGGCGCCGCTTAAAATCCGGCATCAGAAGGCTGAGGTCAGCATGCTCTATCCCGAACTCTTCAAGCAACTCGAAGCCGTCCGTTGGGACATGGACAAGGACATCCCGTGGGATTCCTTCGACGCGTCGCAACTGACCGACGAGCAGGCCACGACCATCAAGATGAACGCCATCACCGAGTGGGCGGCGCTGCCGGCCACCGAGATGTTCCTGCGCGACAACCGCGACGACAGCGACTTCTCGGCGTTCATGAGCGTCTGGTTCTTCGAGGAGCAGAAGCACTCGCTGGTGCTGATGGAATACCTGCGCCGCTTCCGCCCGGAGCTCGTGCCGACCGAGGAGGAGCTGCACGCCGTGCGCTTCGAGTTCGACCCGGCGCCCGCGCTGGAGACGCTGATGCTGCACTTCTGCGGCGAGATCCGCCTGAACCACTGGTATCGC
>JASLEM010000198.1 GCA_030151165.1 Burkholderiaceae bacterium | reverse complement strand
GTTCGAGAACAACGTGATCTACCGCGTGCCGCAGAACTACCCGGGCGCGCAGCGCCGCGTCTACCCGGGCTTCCTGCAGCACACCGGCTTCGTCGCGATGAACCCGGATCGCCACGCGACCTCGCACTACGACTACTTCCTCGACCTCGTCCGCGGCGACGAGGACTCGGCCGACTCGCACCGCAAGTTCTACGACGAGTACAACGCCGTCCTCGACCTGCCGGCCGAGTACTACCTCGACACCATCAAGACCGTGTTCCAGGACTTCTCGCTCGTCAACGGCACGTGGGAAGTCCACGGCCACCTGGTGCGGCCGCAGGACATCGAGCACTGCGCCCTGCTGACGATCGAGGGCGAGCTCGACGACATCTCCGGCGCCGGCCAGACCAAGGCGGCGCACGACCTGTGCACGAAGATCCCGGCCGACCGCCAGTTCCACTACGACGTCGTCGGCGCGGGCCACTACGGCATCTTCGCGGGCAGCCGCTGGCGCGACAAGGTCTACCCGCAGGTGCGCGACTTCATCAAGCGCTTCGAGAGCGAACGCTTCGGCGACGTGCCGGTGACCAAGTCGGTCAAGGCGCAGGCGACGATCGCGTTGAAGAAGGCCAAGGCCTCGGTCGAGGCGGCGCCTGCGAAGCCCGTCGCCGCGAAGAAGGCGAAGCCGCCCGCGCGCGCCGCGAAGACCGTGGCCGCGGCCGCGCCGGTCGCCGCCAGGACGCCCGCCCCGCGCGCCCGCAAGAGCGCCAAGAGCCCCGCGAAGGCGGACGACACGACCGCGAAGGGATAATCCGGCCGGTGAGTTCCACCGTCCCGACCCCGACGCCTGGCCAGCCGGCCATGCCCTCCGCGACGCCGCCCCCCGGCGTCGCGTCGTTTGGCCTTTCCGTTTCCCTCGATTCGCTGGCCGAACGCATCGACGCGCTGCTGCCGCAGACGCAGTGCACGCGCTGCGGCTACCCCGATTGCCGCGCCTACGCCGACGCGCTCGCCGCCGGCGAGGCCGAACTGAACCAGTGCCCGCCCGGCGGCGCCGAGGGCGTGCGGCGCCTCGCGCAGTTGCTGGGCCGCCCCGCCCTGCCGCTGAATCCGGCCAACGGCGAGGAAGGCCCGCGCCGGCTCGTCTTCATCGACGAAGCCGCGTGCATCGGCTGCACGCTGTGCATCCAGGCCTGCCCGGTCGACGCGATCATCGGCGCGCCCAAGCGCATGCACGCGGTCGTCGAGCCGCTGTGCACCGGCTGCGAGCTCTGCATCCCGGCGTGCCCCGTCGACTGCATCGCGCTCGAGGACGCCAGTGCCGGCGCCACCGGCTGGGCCGCGTGGTCGCCCGCGCAGGCGGACGAGGCGCGCACGCGTTACGCGCAGCACCGCGCGCGCCTGGAGCGCGACGAACGCGAGTACGCGCAGCGGCTCGCCGCGAAGCTCGCGGCGCGGCAGGCGAACGCGGCGCGGCAGGCCGCGGAACAGGACGCGGCGGCGATGACGGCGACGCGGGCCGGCGCGCCATCGGGCGCCATACCCGATGCCGTATCCGCCGATCCCGCCGCCGAAGCCGCGCCCGCCGTCGACCCGAAGCGCGCCGCGATCGAGGCCGCGCTGGCGCGGGCCCGGCTGCGCGCGAAGATGCGAACGTCGTGAGCGGGTCGGTGCGCGTCGACACGCAGGCGCCGCGGCCCGAGCCGGCGATCCTGTCCCCGAGCATGTCGCACGTGCCGCTGACGCGCGCCCGCGCGAACCTGATCCTGCTCTTCGTCGCGCTCGTCTGGGGCTCGGCGTTCGTCGCGCAGGCGCTGGGCATGCAGAGCCTCGGGCCGTTCGCGTTCACGGGCCTGCGCTTCGCGCTGGGCGCCGCGATCGTCGCGCCGCTGGCGTGGCGCGAGTGGCACGAGCTGCGCCGGCGCCGCCGCCAGCCGGGCAAGCGCGACGGCCTGCACATCGCGCTGCTCGGCACGCTGCTGTTCCTCGGCGCGGCGATGCAGCAGATCGGCATGCTGACGACCACCGTCACCAACGCCGGATTCCTCACCGCGCTGTACATCCCGCTCGTGCCGGTGTTCGCGTGGCTCGCGTTCCGCCAGCTGCCGCACTGGACGGTGTGGATCAGCGCCGCCGGCTGCGTGGTCGGCACGTGGCTGCTGACCGGCGGGCAGATCGGTGCCGCCCTGCCCGCGCTCAAGTCCGGCGACTGGTGGGTCATCGGCAGCAGCGTGCCGTGGGCGGTGCACGTGCTCCTCGTCGGCCGCGCGGCCAACCGACTGCAGGGGGCGATGCTCGTCGCCTCCGGCCAGTTCGCGATGTGCAGCGTGCTCGCGTCGATCACCGCCGCAGCGACCGAGCCCGTCACCTGGGTGGGCATCCACGGTGCGCTCGGCGCGATCGTCTACACCGGCGTGCTCTCGGTCGGGCTCGGCTTCACGCTGCAGGTCGTCGCGCAACGCCACGCGCGCGCCGCCGACTCGGCGATCGTGCTGTCGTCCGAGACCGTCTTCGCCGCGCTCTTCGGCGCCGTCTTCATGGGCGACCGCCTCGGCCCCGCGAGCGCCATGGGCTGCGCGCTCATCCTCGCCTGCGTCCTGATGGTGCAATTGCAGCCCCTCGTCTGGTCGTGGCTGAAACAACGCTGATCCCGCACGGACTCCTCCGATGAACTCCGCCGACATCGACACCTTCTTCGCCACCCTGCAACGCGCCAACCCGCACCCGGCGTCGGAGCTGCATTACGCCAGCGTGTTCGAGCTGCTCGCGGCGGTGCTGCTGTCCGCGCAGGCGACGGACGTGAGTGTCAACAAGGCGACGCGCACGCTGTTCGTCGCCGCGCCCACGCCGCAGCGCATGCTCGCGCTGGGCCAGGAAGGCATCGAGGCCTACGTGCGCACGATCGGCCTGTACCGCACGAAGACGAAGCACCTGCTCGAGACCTGCCGCATCCTCATCGAGCAGCACGGCGGCGAGGTGCCGCGCGACCGGGCCGCGCTCGAGGCGCTGCCGGGCGTCGGACGCAAGACGGCCAACGTGGTGCTGAACGTGGCGTTCGGCGAGCCGACGCTGGCGGTCGACACGCATGTCTTCCGCGTCTCCAACCGCACCGGGCTCGCGCCGGGCAGGACGCCGCTCGCGGTCGAACTCGGGCTGCTGGAGCGCGTGCCGGAGAAATACCTGGACGACGCCCACCACTGGCTGATCCTGCACGGCCGCTACGTGTGCCTCGCGCGCATGCCGCAGTGCGGCGTGTGCACGGTGGCCGCCACCTGCGACTTCTACAAGGCGCTGCCCGCCGCCGCGCGGCCGAAGCCGGGCGAGGCGCAGCCGAACGCGCGTGCGCTGCGCGAGGCGGGAGTCGAGCTGTGAAGCGCACGCTCGCCGCCGCCGCTGCCGCCGCCACCGTCGCCGCATCGATCGCGACCACGATGACGACCGCTTCCGCGGCGACGCCGATCGCCGCGCCCGACGCCCCGCCGCACGTCGTCGACGACGCCGGCCACGCGGTCGACCTCGCGCACCCGGCGCGCCGCATCGTCACGCTCGCGCCGCACCTGACCGAGCTCGCGTTCGCGGCCGGCGCGGGCGCCGACATCGTGGCCGTCGGCCGCTTCAGCGACTTCCCGCCCGAGGCCCTGAAGCGCCCGGTGGTCAGCGACGCGTTCACGGTCGACTACGAGGCACTCGCCAGGCTCAAGCCGGACCTCGTGCTGGTGTGGGGCAGCGGCACGCCCGAGCGCACGAAGCACAAGCTGCGCGAGCTCGGGTGGACGGTCTACGAGAGCGAGGTGCGCGACGTGGCCGGCCTCGCGCAGACGCTGCGCAACATCGGCCGGCTCGCCGGCACGCCGGTGGTGGCCGAGGCGCGCGCGTCGGAGGTCGAGGCCGACTGGGCCGCGCTGCAGGCGAAGTACGCGAAGCGGCGGCCGGTGCGCGTGTTCTTCCAGCTGTGGGACGCGCCGCTGATGACGCTCAACGGCCAGCACCTGATCTCGAGCGCCATCACGGCCTGTGGCGGACGCAACGTGTTCGCGGAGTTGCCGACGCTCACCGCCACGATCAGCTGGGAGGTCGCGGTGCAGCGCGACCCCGAGCTGGTCGTGGCGGTGAGCGTCGGCAACTCCGCGAACACGTTGCGTCCGCCACAGGCCGTGATGGCGCTCGAGATCAGGTGCTGGCCGTTGAGCGTCATCAGCGGCGCGTCCCAC
>JASLEM010000036.1 GCA_030151165.1 Burkholderiaceae bacterium | reverse complement strand
CAAGCGCCGGGCGCTGGTCGAGGCCGCGCGCAAGGTGCAGCTGGCCAAGCCGCGCGAGAAGGCGCCGGCACGCGATCCGCGGCCGCTGAAGCTGGCCGCCGCCGAGCGCGACGCCGCCGCGTCTACCGAGCCGCCGCCGCGCGCCGAGCCGCCGCGCCTGAGCCCGGCCAAGCAGAAGACGCTGCAGTTCACGGCCACCGTGCGCGCCGCGCTTGCCGACGGCGCCACCGAGACCGACCGCACCGCCGTGCGCGCGATGCTGGACGACGGCGACCTGCCGTTCGGCACCGTCGCCGAGGGCGCGCCCGCGCTCACCGTGACGCAGGAACTGCTGCGCGAGTTCGCCGACCTCGTGCTGGTCGCGATCGCGCCGGGCGCGACCGAGGCCGACATCGCGTCCGCGCGCTCGCTGCTGGACAAGGTCGAGAAGAAGGCCAGCACCACGCGCCGCCGTCGCGGCGGCGGCAGCCGTCGCAAGGCGGGCTCGTCGCCGGCGTTCAAGGACGACGACGATGACGAACCGGGCGACGGCTCCCATGACGACGGCGGCGACGCAGGCCCCGACGCCTGAAGCCGTGCCGGCGGTGGGCGAGGGCGTCGCCACGGCGCCCGCGCCCGCCGGCCTCGCCCGCCCCGCGTCGCGCGCCGCCGTCTTCGTCGGGCTCGGCGCGAACCTCGGCGACGCACGCGCCACGCTGGAAGCCGCGCTCGACACCCTGCGCGAACTCGCGCTGCCCGATGAGGCCACGGGCATGGGCTCGTTCGTCGCCTCGTCGACGTGGCGCAGCGCGCCGGTCGATGCGAGCGGCCCCGATTTCATGAACGCCGTCGCGCGCTTCGAGACGGCGCTCGAGCCGCACGCGCTGCTCGACGCGCTGCAGGCCATCGAGCAGCGCTTCGGCCGCGAGCGTCCGTACCGCAACGCGCCGCGCACGCTGGACCTCGACCTGCTGCTGTTCGGCGTCGCCGGCGACGATGGCGGCCTGCGCCATGTCGACGCGCGCCTCGAGCTGCCGCACCCGCGCGCCGCGCAGCGCGCCTTCGTGCTGGAGCCGCTCGCCGAACTCTGGCCCGGCGGCGAGATCCCCGGCGCGGGGCGTGTCGCCGACCTGCTGGTGCGGGTGCGGCTCGATGAGGCGCAGCGCGTCGAACGCGTCGCGGGTTGACGCGCCTCCGCGAACGCGCGGTGCCTCACCCCGCGTGACGCGCGTCACGCGCCCGCGACGGGCGGCATTTTCCACGGACGGTTTGTGACAGTTTCGTGACACAGCCCCTTACAATGCGCCCGGTCGAGGTCGCCGCCGTTCTCCGGCAGCCCACCGCCCGCGTCGCGCGGCCGGGGCGCCAGGCCCGATCCATCGCCACCGCCGTCCCGGGCGAATGTCACGAGCCCCAGAATTTCAAGCACAGAGGTCCAGCCATGTGGTTCAGCAAGCTGCTGCCGCGCGAGGGTAATTTTTTCGAGCTGTTCAACCAGCACGCCGATCGCACGGTCGAAGGCGCGCGCGCCTTCATGGCGATGATCCAGAACTACAACGACGTCCCGATGCGCGAGAAATACGCGTCGCAAGTCGACGTCGCCGAGCGCGCCGCCGACAAGATGACGGCCGAGGTGCATCGCCTGCTGCACCGCACGTTCATCACGCCGATCGACGGCGAGCAGATCCGCAGCCTGATCAACTCGATGGACGACATCACCGACATGCTGCAGGACACCAGCGAAGTCCTCTCGCTGTACAACGTGCAGCGCGTGAGCGACGACGTGATGCGCCTGACCGAGATCTCGGTGCGCTGCTGCGACCGCGTGCAGCACGTCGTGAGCCTGCTGCCGCGCCTGAAGCAGGTCGAGGTGGCCGACGCCGCGCTCAAGACCTGCGAGGAGATCGACCACCTCGAGTCCGACGCCGACCGCGTGATGCGCGCGGCGATGTCGCGCCTGTTCCGCGACGAGATCGACACCCGCGAGCTGATCAAGCTGAAGGCGATCTACGAGCACCTCGAGACGATCTCCGACCGCTGCCAGGACGTCGCGAACGTCGTCGAAGGCATCATTCTCGAAGCTTCCTGACCGACGCGATGCATTCGATCGAGATCGGCTTCGGCCTCGTCGCGCTGCTCGTCGTGCTGGCGGTGCTGTTCGACTTCATGAACGGCTTCCACGACGCCGCGAACTCCATCGCGACCGTCGTCTCGACCGGCGTGCTCAAGCCGCAGACCGCGGTGCTGTTCGCCGCCTTCTTCAACATCGTCGCGATCTGGATCTTCCACCTGAAGGTCGCGGCGACGGTCGGCAAGGGCATCGTCGACATCTCCGTCGTCGACCAGCACGTGATCTTCGGCGCGCTGGTCGGCGCGATCACGTGGAACCTGATCACGTGGTGGTACGGCATCCCCTCGAGCAGCTCGCACGCGCTGATCGGCGGCATCGTCGGGGCGGTGATCGGCCGCGGCGGCGCGTCGCACCTGATCGGCGCGGGCATCTGGAAGACGGTGCTGTTCATCGTGCTGTCGCCGCTGCTCGGCTTCGTGCTCGGCGCGGCGACGCTGATCGCGGTCTCGTGGATCTGCCGGCGGCAGTCGCCCTTGCGGATCGACGGCTGGTTCCGGCGATTGCAGCTGGTCTCGGCCGGCCTCTATTCGCTGGGCCACGGCGGCAACGACGCGCAGAAGACGATCGGCATCATCTGGATGCTGCTGATCGCCGCCGGCTACGCGACGCCCGACTCGGACTTCCCGCCCAGCTGGGTCATCTGGTGCTGCTACGTCGCCATCGGCCTGGGCACGATGTTCGGCGGCTGGCGCATCGTCAAGACCATGGGCCAGCGCATCACCAAGCTGAAGCCGGTCGGCGGCTTCTGCGCCGAGTTCGGCGGTGCACTGACGCTGTTCATCGCCTCGGCCTTCGGCGTGCCGGTGTCGACCACGCACACCATCACGGGCGCGATCGTCGGCGTCGGGTCGGTGCGCGGCGCGTCGGCGGTGCGCGGGGGCGTGGCCGGCAACATCGTCTGGGCGTGGATCTTCACGATCCCGGCGTCGGCGCTCGTGGCCGGCGCGTTCTCGGCGGCCAGCGGCGTCCTGTTCTGAGATGGACACCACCGTCTTCCACGAGGACATCGAGGCGCCGAGCGGCCGGCCGGCGCGCGTGGCCGTCAGCGCCGTCGCGTTCGCCGTCTTCGTCGCCGGCTGCCTCGTGCTCGCGTATTCGGCCAGCCTCGGCGAGACCGCGGCGGGCGTGGCGCTGGAGTGCCTGTCCGGCGTGCTGATCGCGGTGGTGCGCGACCGGCGCTGAGCCTCAGCGTACCGTGCCCGACGCGATCCGCGCGCCCGGTGCCACGACGCGGCGCGCGTCGCCCGAGCGCATCGCGAACCACGCGATCGCCACCGCCAGCACCGGCAGCGCCATCGCTGCCCACGTGATCTCCGACAGCCCCGACGGCCGCGCGATCACCACGCCGCCCACCCACGCGCCGAGCGCGTTGCCGAGGTTGAACGCGGCGATGTTGAAGCTCGAGGCCAGCGTCTCGCCGGCGCCGTCGGCCTTCCTCAGCACCCACATCTGCAGCGGCGCGACGGTCGCGAAGGCGGCCACGCCCAGCAGCCCGACGAAGACGACGGCCAGCACGTGGCTGTGCAGCGCGAAGCTCATGAGTCCGAGCACCGCGGCGAGCGCCGCGAGCGAGCCGAGCACGGTCGCCTCGAGCCGGCGGTCGGCCAGCTTGCCGCCCAGGATGTTGCCGGCGACGAGGCCGCCGCCGAAGACCAGCAGGATCGGCGGGACGGCGCCCTTGTCGAAGCCCGCGACCTGCGTCAGCAGCGGGGCGATGTAGGTGAACACCGCGAACACGCCGCCGTAGCCCAGCACGGTCGTCAGCAGGCCCAGCAGCACGGGGCGGCGGCCCATCGCGGCGACGTCGTGGCGCCAGTCCATCTGCTCGGGCGCGCCGGAGTCCTTCGGCACCAGCCACTGGATCACGACCAGCGCGACGAGGCCGACCGCGGCCACGGCCCAGAACGTCGCGCGCCAGCCGTGCGCCTGGCCCAGCCACGTGCCGATCGGCACGCCCAGCACGTTGGCGACGGTCAGGCCGGTGAACATGATCGCGATCGCGGACGCCTTCCTGTTCGGCGCGACCAGCCCGGTCGCGACCACCGAGCCGACGCCGAAGAAGCTGCCGTGCGCGAACGCGGTCAGCACGCGCGCAGCCATCAGGAAGCCGTAGCTCGGCGCGATCGCGCACAGCGCGTTGCCGAGCGTGAAGACGACCATCAGCCCGAGCAGCACGGTCTTGCGCGGCCACTGGCGCGTCAGCACGGTGAGCACCGGCGCGCCGGCCACGACACCCATCGCGTAGCCGGAGATGAGCAGGCCCGCGGCCTGGATCGTGACGCCGAGGTCGGCGCTCATGTCCAGCAACAGGCCCATGATGACGAATTCGGTGACCCCGATGCCGAAGGCACCGGCGGTCAACGCATAGAGAGCAAGCGGCATGGTCGCCTCCTTGAAGACGGTGGGTGGAACGGTGGCGCGCCCGGGAAGGCTCGCACTGGTTCCCATGGTGGCGACGAATGCGACTTGAGACTAGACTGCCTTCTGGAAGAACACTTGTGAACTGAAATCACATGCGAGTTGAATATCCATGACCCGGCAGGACGTCAACCGATCGGGCGAGATGGACGTGTTCGCGCGCGTGGTGCGGCTCGGCGGCTTCTCCGCGGCGGCGCGCGAGCTGCAGATGACGCCGTCGGCGGTCAGCAAGCTCGTCGCGCGGCTGGAGCAGCGGCTGGGCGTGCGGCTGCTGAACCGGTCGACGCGCCAGCTGCAGCTCACCGCCGAGGGCAGCGTCTTCCACGAGCGCAGCGTGCGCGTGCTGGCCGACCTCGACGAGGCCGAGCGCGGTGCCGCGACCGCCGACACGCCGCGCGGCCGGCTCAGCATCAACGCCAACGTGCCGTTCGGCGAGCATGTGCTGCTGCCGCTGGTGGCGGAATTCGTCGAGCGGTTTCCCGACATCACGCTCGACATCGTCCTCACCGACGAGGTGATCGACCTGATCGAGAAGCGCACCGACGTCGCCGTGCGCGCCGGCCCGCTCAAGAGCTCCAGCCTCGTCGCGCGCAAGCTCGGCGAGACGCGCAAGGCGATCCTCGCCGCGCCGGC
This sequence comes from Burkholderiaceae bacterium, assembly GCA_030151165.1. Next base: position 6,230 of record JASLEM010000036.1, on the reverse strand, counting down.
CTACCTCGCGCGCCGCGGCGTTCCACGGGTGCCGGCGGATCTCGCCGACCACAACTGCCTCGGCTTCAACGTGTCGCGCTCGCTCAACGTCTGGCCGATGCTCGACGACGGCCGCGTGGCGACGCTGCCGGCCGTCGGCAACACGCAGGTGAGCGACGGCGCGTCGCTGCAGCGGCTGGCCGTCGCCGGCGTCGGGCTCGCGCGGCTGGCGCTGTTCCACGCCCGTGCCGACATCGAGGCCGGCCGCCTCGTGCCGGTGCTGGAAGCCTTCAACCCGGGCGACCGCGAGGAGATCCACGCCGTCTTCCTCGGCCACGGCGGCTACCTGCCGGCGCGCGTGCGGGCGTTGCTGGACTTCCTCGTCGAGAAGGTGCGGATCGAGCCGACGCCGGTCGAGGCGCTGGTGCCGCCGGCGTCGCCACCGACGTCCGCGCCGGTCAAAGCGTCGCGTCGAAGCCGTTCACCAGCGCCAGCAGCGCCGCCGGCTGCTCGACCTGCGGCAGGTGGCCGCACTCGGCGATGACCTCGAAGCGTGCGCGAGCGAACGCGCTCGCATAGGCCTGGCCGTAGGCCGGCGTGACGATGCGGTCGCTCGCGCCCCACACCACCAGCGCCGGCGCCGTCACCGCGCCGAGTCGCGCGTGAAGGGTCGGATCGTCGCGGCCGTCGTCACGGCAGTAGACGGCCAGTGCCTGGAAGTTCGCGGCCATCGCGGCCTTCTGCTCGGGCGTGAGCGTCGCGGGATCGATGCCGTACTTCACCGGGTCGTGCATGCTCAGCGCGGAGATCTCGTTCGGCTTCAGCGGGAACACGTCGACGCAAGGCTCGCCGTCGACCACGATGCCCGTCGCGTCCACCAGCACGAGACCGCGCAGGCGACCGCCCGCGCGCGTGGCGAGCTCGGACGCGATCCAGCCGCCCATCGAGAAGCCGACCACGAGCACGTCGGCCAGCGCGAGCCGGTCGATCAGCTCGACGTAGGTGTCCGCGAGCTGGCCGATGCGGCGCAGCCCGTCGGGCCGCGGCGTGCCGGCGAAGCCGGGGTGGGTCGGCGCGATCACGCGGTGCGTGGTCGACAGCGCATCCACGAATCGCGCCACCGACATCGGCCCGCCGCCGCCGTGCAGCACGAGCACCGGTCGGCCGGCGCCGTGCTCGACGACGGTGAGGGCGAGGCCGTCGGCGAAGGATTCGATGCGGGAGCGAGGCACGGGTGACATCGTCATGATGAGTTCCAATCTTTATATAAATATGTTGATATAAAGATGATGATACGATGCGAACATCCCAGACGCAAGCCCCGACTGCCTGCCATGTCCGCCGACCACCGCCCGCTCGCGCTCGCCATCAAGCGCGTGCAGTACAAGCATCACCGCACGCTCGACGCGAAGCTGATCGAGATCGGCACCACGCTCGCGCAGTGGGACGCGCTGCGCGCGATCGACAACCACCCCGAGTCGTCGTCGCACAAGCTCGCGGGCATCACGTTCCAGAGCGACCAGTCGTTCGGCGCGTTGGCCAACCGCATGGTCGATCGCGGCCTGATCCGGCGTGTGGCGGGCGAGGGGCGGGCGATCCTGCATCACCTCACGCCGGCCGGCGAGGCGATGCTGCGCAGCGGGCAGGCGGTCGTGGACAAGGTGATCGCCGCGTCGTTCGCGCCGCTGTCGGCCGCCGAACGGGAGCAGTTGCACGGATTGCTGAGCCGGCTGTTCGATTCCGGCTCGGCGTAGTCGCGGCCTCGGCGCGGGAGCGTCGGCAGGGACGCGATCCGGCGTGACATGAACCGCCCGGCGAGGCCCGGCCGCAACACAAAGCTTGCAAATACCTGAGAAAAAACGTCGCCGCGTTGTTTCCAGATGCGAAGCTCGATAAAGTTCGAAGCGCGGTTGAAAGTGCGAATCAATCGCAATAACACTAACGAACGAGAGAGCGTCGCGGATCAGGATCGGCCCCGGGCCGCGCGGCGCACCCCTGCAATGAATGTTCTTGGCTTCGGTTCAGGCTGGCGGCTGCGTGCGCCTCGGCGCGCGGTCGCGTCGGTCGCATCGATCGTCCTGGCGGCGATGCTGTCGGCGTGCGGCGGCGGCGGCGATGGTGGCACCGCGAGCACGGGCACGCCCGCGTCAGGCAGCGCGTCGCTCTCCGCGGCGGCGCAGCTGGGCCAGAAGATCTTCGTCGACACCGCGCTGTCGGCGTCCGGCCGGCAATCGTGCGCGAGCTGCCACGTCCAGGCGTACGCGTTCACCGCCGACCCGACCGCCAGCGGCCCCGACCACGGCCTGCCGGTGCCCCTCGGCGGCGCCGCGATGGACCAGGCGGGCTTCCGCTCCACGCCCTCGCTGAAGTACATGGCCTACGTGCCGGACTTCTACTTCGACGCCGACGGCAGCCCCAACGGCGGCTTCTTCCGCGACGGCCGCGCCGCCACGCTGGCGATCCAGGCGACGATGCCGTTCACGACGAGCTTCGAGATGGCCAACGCCGACGCCGCCGCCGTCATCGCCAGGCTGCGCACGCGCCCGTACCTCGCTGACTTCGTCGCGCTGTACGGCAACGACGTGCTGTCCGACCCCGCGACCGCGCTCGCGCGCATCGGCAGCGCGCTCGCCGCCTACGAGAAGGAGGATCCGGACTTCGCGCCGTTCTCCAGCAAGTACGACTACTGGCAGAAGGGCCAGGCGCAGCTCAGCGCGCAGGAGCTGAACGGCCTGCGGCTGTTCAACGACCCGTCCAAGGGCAACTGCGCCGCGTGCCACCCGAGCACGTCGACCACCGGCACGCCGCCGATGTTCACCGACTTCAGCTACGACAACCTCGGCGTGCCGCGCAACCTGCTGATCCCGGCCAACACGGCGTCCGCGCCGGGCTACACGCCGGTGAACAGCGACGACGGCGTGCAGACCTACTACGACCTCGGCGTGTGCGGCCCGTTCCGCGACCAGACCGTCGACCTGTTCAGCAATTGCGGCCAGTTCAAGGTGCCGTCGCTGCGCAACATCGCGCAGACCGCGCCGTACTTCCACAACGGCCGCTTCAACTCGCTGAAGGACGCGATCGGCTTCTACGTGCGCCGCGACACCAACCCCGAGGAGTGGTACCCGACCGACGCCGCCGGCAACGTCACCAAGTTCGACGACCTGCCCGCGATCTACGGCGGCCAGTTCGTCGTGCAGGCGGGCGTCGTCGGCAGCGATGCGGGCTACCTCGGCAATGTCAACACGCTCGAGATTCCCTACAACCACGTGATCGGCGACGCGCCGTCGCTGTCCCCGGCCGAGATCGACGACGTCATCGTCTTCCTGTGCACGCTCACCGACGGCTTCGATCCCGCGAACCCGAACGCGCAGGTGCTGCCGTCGCAATGCCAGGCCGCGGCCACCGCCGCTCCCACGACATCGATCACCAAGAGCCGATGATGAAAAAACCCACCCACGCCTCCGTCTCCGCCTCGGTCTCCGTCGTCATCGCGGCGGCGATCTCCGCCGGCCTGCTGTCGCCGGCGCATGCCGCCGATTCGGCCGCCGACGTGTCGCAGCGCCTCGAGCAGCAGATCGGCCAGATGCAGCAGCAACTGGACGCGATGCGCCAGGAACTCGCGCGCGTGAAGGCGCAGAACGACGCGCTCGCCGCGCAGCAACAGCAGCAGGCGCAGCAGCAACAGGCGATCCAGGCGAAGGTCGCCGCGACGCCCGCACCCGCGCCGGTGGCCGCGGCCGCGCCGACGAGCGGGATCTCGCCCGACCTGGGCATCTGGGGCTACGGCGAGATCTACTACACGCACCCGACGAAGAAGCCGGCGCTCACCGAGTTCGACCTCGCGCGCGCCGTCTTCGGCCTGGGCTACCGCTTCGACGACCGCACCAGCTTCAACTCCGAGTTCGAGGTCGAGCACGCGGTGGCGTCGGCCAGCGACAAGGGCGAGTTCGAGGTCGAGCAGTTCTACGTCGACCACCAGCTGGGCGACAATGTCGCCGTCAAGGGCGGTCTGTTCCTGATGCCGTTCGGCCTGCTCAACGAGCACCACGAGCCGACCGCGTACTACGGCGTGCAGCGCAACTTCGTCGAGACGCTCGTCATCCCGAGCACCTGGCGCGAAGGCGGCCTCGCGCTGCACGGCAGCAACGACTTCGGCCTCGGCTGGGACGTCGGCCTCACGACCGGCTTCGACCTGAGCGGCTGGAACAACAGCCCCGAGGATCCGCAGTACCGCACGGCGCTCGACCTCGAGGACAACGACATCGCGCCGCTGCAGGCCACGCACCAGGAGCTGCAGCTCGCCAACGCGCAGCACCTGTCGCAGTACGTCTCGCTGAACTACGCCGGCATCCCGGGCCTGCTGCTGGGCGGCGCCGCGTTCACGGGCGAGACCGCGCTGCCGCAGGTGCCGGCCAACCTGCCGAAGTCGCGCGTCACGCTGTGGGAGCTGCACGGCCGCTGGACGCCGGGCGACGCCGACATCTCGGCCGTCTACGCGCACGGCTCGATCTCGAAGACCGCGACCTACAACCTCGACAACACCGGCGTCGCCAACCCGTTGCCGTCCGACTTCCTCGGCTACTACGTGCAGGGCGCGTACACGCTGTGGCAGGACGGCGGCCGTCGCCTCACGCCGTTCGTGCGCTGGGAGCACTACGACATGGCGTCGTCGTACCAGGGCATCGCGCCGGGCTTCAGCACCGTGCCGACCGGCCTCGCGTCCGACGGCGAGCCGTGGCCGCAGCCGCGCGACCGCGTCTGGACGGCCGGCGCCAACTACTACGTGACCCCCAAGGTCGTGCTGAAGGCCGACTACCAGCACTTCACGATCAACCCCGACCTCACGCGCTGGGACCTGGGGCTGGGCGTCAGCTTCTGAGCGCGCGGCGCGCCACGAACGAAGGCGGGCCGTCGAGCCCGCCTTTTCTCTTGCCGTCAGCCCGCGCGCGGGCGCGCGATCAGCCCTCGGTCCGAGGCGCGCGGCGCTTCAGCACGCGCAGCAGGCCCAGGCCCGCGAGCAGCAGCGCGACGCTCTGCGGCTCCGGGACGTTCGTCGGGATCGTCGACACCACGTCGTGCTTCAGGTTGTCGAAGCCGATGCCGCCGGGGTCGTCGTTGTAGATCGAGATGCCGGCGATGTCCTGGACGTCGCCCGCGCGTTCGAAGCCGTAGTACGAATCGGTCACGTCGGTGACGGTGACGGTGCTGATCAGCGAGCCGTCGCGGCGGAAGAAGCTGACGTAGGCGTTGCCGCCGTTGCCGCCGACCAGCTGGAAGCCGAACTGCGACTGGTCGCTGGAGAACAGCGCCGCGAACGAGCCTTCGCCGACGGCGTCCGGGTCGGGGTAGCCCAGCGGGCCGAGGCCGGTCAGCACGTTCGAGTTGTTGTAGTCCAGGACGTCGAGGTTGTGGTTCGCGCTGCCGGCGACCACCGCGAGCGTGCCGCCCGTGGTGTTGCCGAGCACGTCGAAGTTGCCGGACGTCGACAGCGCTTGCCCGGCGAAGCGCTCGCCGAAGCCGACGCCGTGCGACACGAAGGTCGTGTCGTAGTTGCTGCCGACGGAACTCGCCGTGGGCAGGTCGTCGAAATCGACGATCTGCGTGCCCGTCAACGAGGCGTACGACACCGCGTTGACAGGATCGGCGAAGGCCGACGCCGACGCGGCGATCGCCGCCGCCAGCACAAGAAGTTTCTTCGAGGGGTTCATGGGGACTCCGAGGGTGGATGGGCGCGGGTTCGTCCGATCGTGTCGCGTGGCAGCGGGCCGCTCCCGAGGCGAATCGGACCCTGCGCAGGCTATCGGCTGGCGTCGGCGGGTCAATGCAGAAGCTAGGGACGCCGCCGCGCGCCCCCCAAACTTCGCAGCGCGGCGTCGACCCGCGATGTCAGCCCGTGTTGCGCAACGCGGCGGTGTGAACTCTGACCATCCTCGCCCGCCCTCGCGCGCCGCAGGGAAGAGGGCGCAACGTACAGTTCACCATGCCCTTCGCCGCCGCCATCGTCGACGCTCGCGCCCACGGCCGCCCGGTCGCCGCTCGACGCCTGCCGATGCGCGCGCTGCCGCGGCCATGAGGCGCGACGCGGCCTCGTCCTGCATGTGCGTCCCGCTCGTCTTCCTGGCGGACGACGACGCGTTGGCGGCCCTCGCGTCGGCGGCGGCGGCGCCCGAGGCCTCGCTCGACGTCGTCGTCGCGCTCGCGTGGCAGCTCCGCCAGCGCGACCCGGCGCGCGCCCTCGTGCTGGCCGGCGA